>NZ_DASYJG010000018.1:0-69614 GCF_035996765.1 Baekduia sp. | reverse complement strand
CGTTACGGCAGCAGTAGGGCACAAACCCCCTGGTAGCCTAACCCTGTCGTGAGCCGCTTCTTCAAGAGCGCACTTTTTCCGATCCTGATCGTGATCGTGCTGGCGTTCTTCGCCTCAAAGCTGATCTCCCGATCGGATCAGGCCCCCGCCCGCTCGTTCGCCGGCTTCCTCGAGCAGGTCGAGAACGGCCAGGTCGACACGGCCACGCTGCGCACGAAGGACAACTCGATCGACGTGCGCCTCAAGGGCACGGACAAGAACAAGTACCAAGTCGGCTACCCGCTGGACTACTCCGACGTCCTGGTCACGAAGCTGCGTGCCGCCAAGGCCGACGGCCTGATCCGGGACTTCGACGTCAAGCCCGCACGGTCGAGCGTGATCCTCTCGCTGCTGACCTACGTGTTGCCGTTCCTGATCTTCATCGGGTTCTGGATATTCCTCATGAACCAGGTCCAAGGCGGCGGCTCGAAGGTGATGTCGTTCGGCAAGTCGCGCGCCAAGCGGCTGTCGGTCGACTCGCCGAAGATCACCTTCCGTGACGTCGCCGGGGTCGACGAGGCCGTTGAGGAGCTGCACGAGATCAAGGAGTTCTTGGAGAACCCTGCCAAGTTCCAGGCGATCGGCGCCAAGATCCCCAAGGGCGTGCTGCTCTACGGCCCGCCCGGCACCGGCAAGACGCTGTTGGCCCGCGCCGTGGCCGGCGAGGCCGGCGTGCCGTTCTTCTCGATCTCCGGCTCGGACTTCGTGGAGATGTTCGTCGGCGTCGGCGCCTCCCGCGTGCGCGACCTGTTCGAGCAGGCGAAGCAGAACTCGCCCTGCATCATCTTCATGGACGAGATCGACGCCGTGGGCCGCCACCGTGGCGCCGGCATGGGCGGCGGGCACGACGAGCGCGAGCAGACGCTCAACCAGCTGCTGGTCGAGATGGACGGCTTCGAGATGAAGGACAACGTCATCTTGATCGCCGCCACGAACCGCCCGGACATCCTGGATCCGGCGCTGCTGCGCCCCGGTCGCTTCGACCGCCAGATCGTCGTGGACCGCCCGGACCGCAAGGGCCGCGCGAAGATCCTCGAGGTCCACACGCGCGGCAAGCCGCTGGCCAAGGAGATCCACATCGATGATCTCGCCGGTCAGACCCCGGGCTTCACGGGTGCCGATCTCAGCAACCTCGTCAACGAGGCCGCGCTGCTCGCTGCCCGCAACGGCAAGCGCGAGATCACGCAGACCGAGCTCGAGGAAGGGATCATGCGCGTCATCGCGGGTCCCGAGAAGAAGACCCGTGTGATGGGCGAGAAGGAACGCCTCATCACCGCCTACCACGAGATGGGCCACGCGATCGTCGGGCACTACCTCGAGCACTCCGACCCGGTCCACAAGGTCTCGATCATCAGCCGAGGCCAGGCGCTCGGCTACACGATCTCGATGCCCCAAGAGGACAAGTTCCTCACCACGCGCGCCGAGCTGCAGGACACGATGGCGATGACCCTCGGCGGCCGTGCCGCGGAGGAGATCGTCTTCCAGGAGATCACGACGGGCGCGTCCAACGACCTCGAGAAGGTCACCGCGACGGCCAAGCAGATGGTCATGCGCTTCGGCATGTCCGAGCGTCTGGGTCCCCGCGTCTTCGGCCACGATCACGGCCAGCCCTTCCTCGGTCGCGAGTTCTCCTCCGAGCCCGACTACTCCGACGAGATCGCGCGTGAGATCGACGACGAGATCCGCCGCATCGTCGAGTCCGCGCACCAGCGCGCCAAGGACATCCTCGGCGAGCACCGCGAGTCGCTGACCACGATCTCCGAGATCCTGCTCAAGCGCGAGACGATCGAGAAGGAAGAGTTCATCGCGCTGCTGGACGGCAAGACCGAGGAGGAGACCTTCGGGCCCGACGAGGTCGTCGATGAGCAGCTGCCGCCTGGCAACGCTCCGGCGGATCGCGCCGGCCGCGAGGCTCCGCGGCCCCTGCCGCGGCCCGGCTTGGCCGGCGGTGGGGTCGAGGCGCGTGGGCTCGACGCGCCGGAACGACCCAACCTCGCGTAGCGCGCTCCGCCGCTGCTCGTCCTCCTGCCGCCCTCCGAGGGCAAGCGTGCGCCCGAGGCCGGCGCGCCGGTCGATCTGACGGCGCTGGCCTTTGCTCACGCGTTGGGCGCGCGGCGGGCCAAGGCGCTGGCGGCGCTCGTCAAGCTGGCCGGCGGCAACCGCAAGCGCGCGCTGCGTCATCTGGGCCTGCCGCTTGGGCTGAGCGCGGAGGTCGATCGTGACGCCGCGCTGCTGACCGCGCCGGCGGCACCCGCCGCCGACATCTACACCGGCGTGCTCTTCCAGCATCTCGATCTCGCGACGCTGTCGCCGACCGCGCTGGTCCGCGCGCGTGAGCAGGTCCTGGTCGCCTCGGCGCTGTGGGGCGTCGTGGCATTGGAGGACCGCATCCCGGCCTACCGCCTCTCGATCGGCGCGCGGCTGCCCGCGTTGACGCGCAGCGGGCTGGCCGCCTGGTGGCGCCCGGCGCTCACCAAGGCGCTCCCCGACGAGCCCGGGCAGCTGACCGTCGACCTGCGCTCCGGCGGCTACGCTGCGGCCTGGCGGCCCAAGCAGGCGACGCTCGTCGAGGTCAAGGCCTCGACCGCGGAGGGCAAGCCGATCTCCCACATGGCTAAGGCCGTTCGCGGCACCGTGGCGCGCCGGCTGCTGCAGGCGCGCAGCGCCGCGACCGAGCCTGTCGATGTGGCGCGCGCCGCCGAGGGTGATGGCGTCGGTCGCGTCGCGCTGCACGAGCCCACGCGCCCCGGTGGCGCGTGGACCGTCGAGGTCATTGCCGCCTAGAGCGCCGGAGGCAAGGCCGCGTCGAGGTAGTCGACGAGCGCGGCGAGCTCGTAGTCGCGCAGGTCGCCGTCGCGTGCGGCGAGTTGTGCGATGTCCTTCGTACGGGCGACGACGATCCCTTCGACCTCCAGCGGGTGCAGCCGCGTGGCGGTCCCCTCGCCGTCGACGCAGAGCGCGCCCTTCACAACCGCCAGATCACCGATCAGCTCCTGCACCGCCGTGACGCGTGCTCGGACGGCGGCTGGCTCTGCCGTGCTCCAGCCTCCCACGACCGTGACACCGCCGGGCCCGACCGCCAGGTGCTCGATCAGCGCGCCACCGGGCAGCCGGCGGTCGTGGAGCATGACGACCGGTAGGTGGCGCAGCGCCCGCTGCAGGGCACGAGCACTAAAATATCCCCGATCGGTTGTTGCCTGGACGCAACGATGAGCAGGACTGTCCATGCGGAAGCCCTTCGGCGCAACCACCCGATCGTATGAGTCGATCGGCTCGCCAGTGGACAGGTCGGCCGGACCACGGCCCGCCCACCCCGCCACGGATATCTTCTGCGGCCATGGCTCCGGAGCCCTACGAGATCATGGGCGTCCTCAACGTCACGCCGGACTCGTTCTCCGACGGCGGCGAGTGGTTTGACCGCGACGAGGCCGTCACCCATGGCCTGCAGCTCGTCGCCGACGGCGCGACGATCCTCGACATCGGCGGCGAGTCCACGCGCCCCCATGCCGTGCCGGTGCCCGAGGACGAGGAGCTGCGGCGGACCGAGCCCGTCGTGCGCGTCCTGGCCCGCAGCCGCGCGACGGTCTCGATCGACACGACCAAGTTCGCCGTCGCCGAGGCCGCGCTGGACGCCGGCGCCCGCTACGTCAACGACGTCACCGCGTTCCGTGAGGCACCCGACATGGCCGGCCTCGTCGCCGACCGCAACGCCCGCTGCTGTCTGATGCACATGCTCGGCGACCCGCAGACGATGCAGGACAGCCCGCGCTACGCCGACGTCGTCGACGACGTCAAGGCGTTCCTCACCGACCGTGCGGAGTTCGCGGTCCGCGAGGGCATCCGCGAGGACCGCATCGACGTCGATCCCGGCATCGGGTTCGGCAAGACGCTGGAGCACAACCTCGAGCTGTTAGCCCGCACCGACGAGATCGTCACGCTTGGCTTTCGCGTCGTGATCGGGGTCTCGCGCAAGTCCTTCATCCACAAGCTCGCCGATGTCCCGGATCCGCACGATCGCGTGCCGGGGACGATCGCCGCCAACGTCATCGCGCTGGAGCGCGGCGCGCGCGTCTTCCGGGTCCACGACGTCGCGCAGGCGTCGCAGGCGCTGAAGGTCGCGAGTGCTACGTTCCAGCGCGATGGTGCCTGACCAGGAACCCGACGACGAGCTCGAGCCCGACGACGCCGAAGAGGATGCGGACTTCGAGGACGGGGCCGACCAGACCGAGGTGACCATCGAGGTCCGCGGGCTGTCGCTCTACACGCACCACGGCGTCTCCGCCGCCGAGCGCGAGGTCGGTCAGCGGCTGGTCCTCGACATCCGCCTGGAGGTCGGCGACTGCGACGCGACCGTCACCGACATGGTCGAGGACACCGTCGACTACGGCGAGGTCTGCAACACGGTCTCGCTGGTCGCCCAGCAACGCTCCTACAAGACGCTGGAGCGCCTCTGCTCGGCGGTCGCCGACCGTCTGCTGGACGAGTACTCGGCTGACGAGGTGTGGGTCAAGGCCGCCAAGCCCGAGCCGCCGATCCCGCTGCCCGTCGACGAGGTGAGCGTCGAGGTCTGGCGCCAGCGCGGCGGCGACGAAGACTGATCGGCGTTCCGTGACGATCACGCCGTCGATGACCCTGTTCGAGCAGGACACCGCCGTCACGCCCGCCGGCGACGGCGTCTGGCAGGCCACGATCTCCGATCGGTGGGCGGTTCCGCGCGGCCCGAACGGCGGCTACATCGCCGCGCTGGTCCTGCGGGCGCTGGAGGCGGCGGTCGATGACCCTGAGCGTGCGCCGCGCTCGCTCACGCTGCACTACTTGCGCCCGCCGGTCGCCGGCCAGGCGGCGCAGATCCACGTGGCCGTCGAGCGCGCCGGGCGCACGCTGACATCGCTCAGCGCCCGGCTCGTCCAGGACGAGCGCACGATGGTCGTCGCGCTGGCCGCCTTTGCCGCTGACTTCCCATCGGCCGCGGACTACGCGACCCCGCCGCCGGCCGTCGGTCCCCCGCCGGCCGAGCTGCACACGGTCCCGGCCGCGCCCGGCGTTCCGGAGATCGCGCTGCGCATCGCCGCGGCGCCCGTCTTCGGCTCTGGGGCGCTGGGCGGCGGTGACGAGGCGCTGGCCGGCGGCTGGCTGCGGCTGGCCGAGCCGCGCATCGCCGACGCCGCCGCGCTTGCGTTCTACGCCGACGCCTGGCTGCCGTCCCCCTTCGCGCTGCTCAAGGCGCCGGTGCCCGCCCCGACGATCGACCTCACCATTCACTTCCGGACGCGGCTGCCGCATCCCGGCATGGCGCCCGACACGCCCGTCCTCGCACGCTTCTCCTCCTCGACCTCGCAGGGCGGCTTCTTCGAGGAGGACGGCTCGATCTGGGCGCCGGACGGCACGCTGCTGGCCCAGAGCCGCCAGTTGGCGCTGCTCTTCCCGGCGTCATGAGCACGGCCCACCTGGGCCTGGGCTCCAACCTCGGCGACCGGCGCGCGCTGCTGCAGGCCGCGGTCGACGGGTTGGCCGAGCGCGGGGTGGTGGCCACCGCCTCGTCGTCGACCTACGAGACCGACCCGGTTGGCGACGTCCTCGATCAGCCGGCGTTTCTCAACGCCTGCCTCGTCGTGGAGACCGTCCTGGATCCCGACGCGCTGCTGGATGCCGCCAAGGCCGTCGAGCGGGCGCTGGGGCGGACGACCGACGGCCCGGACTACGTTCACCACGGCCCGCGACCGGTCGACGTCGACGTGCTGCTCTACGACGGCCGTACGCACCGCTCAGCGCGGCTCACGGTGCCGCACCCCGCGCTGCTGGAACGCCGCTTCGTGCTGATCCCTCTTCTGGAGCTGGACTTCACGCTGACGCTGCCCGACGGCGCGCGCCTCGCCGACGCCCTCGCCGCGCTGCCGGTCACCGAGGGCGTGCGTCGTGCGGGTCCGCCGCTGCGCCTGCCCTGACCACCGGCAGCCCCTCGTCGCAGCGGACCTCGAGCTGGACGAGGTCGCCGCCCTCGTGGTCCATTTGCAACGTGGTGTGCGCGATCGCGAAGCGGTCGCGCAGGATCTCCTGAAGGCCGAGCCGTGCTTGGTGGCAGTCGCAGTCGCGGCCGACGACGACGTGTGCGGCGAGCGACGGGAAGCCCGAGGAGACCTCCCAGACGTGGAGGTCGTGGACCTCCACGACGCCCGGTGCGCGCGCCAGCGCCAGCCCGATCTCCTGGACGTCCATGCCGCGCGGCGCGGCCTCCAAGAAGATCCGACCGGACTCGCGCAGCAGCCCGAACGAGGCGTACAACATGATCGCGGCAACCAGCAGCGCGGCGATGCCGTCGGCCTCGCGAAAGCCGGTGAGCAGGATCACCGCGCCGGCGATCGCCGTGGCGATGAACGCGGCGAGGTCGGTCAGCAGGTGTTGGTAAGCGCCCTCGACGTTGAGCGAGTTGCGGTTGGCGCTGGCCAGCGTCCAGGTCGCGGCGAGGTTGACGGCCACGCCGATCAGTGCGACGACGAGGACCGCGGTGCCCTCGACGTCGGGCGGGTTGATCACCCGGCGCACGCCTTCCACGGTGATGAGCAGCCCGAGCACCAGCAGCGTCGCGCCGTTGAACTGGGCCGACAGGATCTCGGCGCGCTTGAGGCCGAAGGTGAAGGCGCCGCGCGCCGGCCGGCGGGCGAGGTTGATGGCAACGAGCGCCAGCCCGATCGCCGCGGCGTCGGTGAGCATGTGCGCCGCGTCTGACAGCAGCGCCAGCGACGAGGCGGCGATGCCGACGGCGACCTCGACGGCCATGAACGCCAGGATCAGCCCAAGGGCGATCGCGAGCTTGCCGCGGTCGGCGTCCTGGGAGATCTCGTGGCTGTGACCGTGGCCGGCGGCGCCGTGTGCGTGATCGTGACCCACGCGCACAAGGCTAGTGTTCCGATACGCCGGAGACGGCCCTCAGGGCGCGAGACCGTCGATCAGCCGGTCGATGATCTGCTCGATCTCAGCGCGCGCCGTCTCGGAGTCCTGGGAACGCGTGATGTAGAGCGCGCCTTCGTCCATCGCACCGAGCAGGAGGTGCGCCAGCGGCGTGATCGGCTGCTGGGCGATCGCGCCCGCGTCCATGCCGGCTTGCAGGACCCCGACGATCAGGCCGAGGCCGTGGCGGAAGCCGATCTCGCGCCAGCGCTCCCAGCCCAGGACGGCGGGCGCGTCGAGCAAGACGATGCGCTCGATCTCCGGCTCGGCGCAGACGGCCAGGAAGGCGTGAGAACCGGCGCGCAGCGCGGCGAGCGGGTCGGTCGCGCCGGCTAGCGCGCCCTCGGCGATGCGCCGCGTGGTCTCGGCCTCGACCTGCTCGAAGACGGCCTCGAAGAGCTGCTCCTTGTCGCGGAACTGGTGGTAGAGCGCGCCGCGGGTCACGCCGGCGGCGCGGACGATCTCCTCGGTGCCCACCGCACCGTAGCCGCGCTGGGCAAACAGGGCGCGGGCGGCGCTCAGCAGTGCCTCGCGCGTCGCGCGCGACCGTTGCTCCTGCTTGTTGTTGGCCTTGATTTCCATACAGTCTGTATGTAAGTTGCGTACAGCTTGTATGCAATCTACCTGGAAGGCCTGACGCCATGCCCGAGCTGACGTTGCAACAGGGGACGATCCGCTACCGCGACGAGGGCACCGGCCCGACGCTCTTCTTCGTCCACGGGGCCCTCGTGGACGGCCGCCTGTGGGAGCCGGTCGTCGATCGGCTGCGCGACCGCTTTCGCTGCGTCGTGCCCGATCTCCCGCTCGGCTCGCACGAGCTGCCGCTGAAGGCCCACGCCGACCTCTCGCCGCTCGGCCTCGCCGCGCTGGTCGCTCAGATCATCGAGGCGCTCGACCTCGAGGACGTCACGCTGATCGGCAACGACACGGGCGGCGCGCTCTGCCAGCTGCTGGTCGTCGAGGAGCCCGAGCGCATCGGCCGCCTGGTGCTGACCGACTGCGACGCCTTCGAGGATTTCCCGCCCAAGGCGTTCAAGGGGCTGGTCGCCGCGGCCAAGGTCCCCGGCGCGCTGCGCGCGATGCTCCAGCCGATGCGCGCGAAGTCCGTCCGCCGCCTGCCGCTGGCCTACGGCTGGCTGACCAAGCGCCCGGTCCCCGACGACGTGATGGACGGCTGGACGCTGCGCGCGCTGCAGGATCCCGGGGTCATGGCCGACCTGCGCAAGGCGCTGAGCGGGCTGAGCCCAGACGTCTTGTTGGACAACTCGGCCAAGTTGTCGTCCTTCGACAAGCCGGTCCTGCTCATCTGGTCGCGCGAGGACAAGTTCTTCAAGATCGAGAACGCCCATCGCCTCGCCGCGATCTTCCCGGACGCGCGCGTCGAGGAGCTGACCGATGCCTATGCCTTCGTCAGCTGGGACCAGCCCGATCGCGTGGCCGAGCTGGTCGGTGCGTTCGCCGGTCAGGCGGCGGGCAAGGTCGCGGCCTGAGCCGCGGTCTGGACCGGCAGCGCGCCGGACGGCACGGATGCCGTCAGGCGCGGGAACCAGCGGAAGGCGAACGCCTCGGCCGGGCGGCCCTCGACCAGCGGCCGGACGTCTTCGAGGGTGTAGAGCAGGCGGATCGACGGCGCGATCTGCAGGTCGGCGGCGTTGGGCTGCTCGCCGTTGAGGACGCCGTCGGCGATGTACTGGTCAACCTGGTCGAGCTGCGCGGGCAGGGCTGCGAGGTCCGCGCGGATGGTGCTGTCGTCGACGCCGTTCAGGCGGCGCTCGATCGGCAGCACGACCTTGGAGAGGGCGACGACGACCGGCATCGGCAACTTCGGGCTGCGCGCGCCCTCCTGGAAGCCGTGCATGGCGCGCGGATACTTGGTGAAGCCTGCCCACAGCAGTCGGCGCGGGACCGACTGCAAGACGTCGTTGCCCCAGTGCTCGGCCTCTTCGATCGCGGCGGCGCCGGCCGGGCCGTCGAAGAGCGGCGGCGACGAGACGCGGCGGTCCAGCGCCCGCATGATGGCCGTCGAGCCCTGCACCTTCTCGCCATCCTCGAAGCGGACGCCCGGCACCGTGCGGCCACCGAACAGCGGCTTCATGATGGCCGGCTGCATCGAGATGGGAAGCTCGACGAACTTGAGCGGGAGACCCTTGATCTCGAAGGCCTTCACGGCGGTGTCGCTGGGATGTGAGCCGTGCAGGAGGTAGATGCGGGCGGGCATCCGCCGACCCTAACCGGTCGCACTCCTCGCCGGTGTTGGCATGATGCCCGCCGATGCTCCTGGTCGTCGACGTCGGCAACACGCAGACCCACTTCGGGACGTTCCGGGGGGACGAGCTGATTGAGCACTGGCGC
Source organism: Baekduia sp. (assembly GCF_035996765.1). Taxonomy (NCBI): domain Bacteria; kingdom Bacillati; phylum Actinomycetota; class Thermoleophilia; order Solirubrobacterales; family Baekduiaceae; genus Baekduia; species Baekduia sp. The sequence goes on along the minus strand of NZ_DASYJG010000018.1, from coordinate 60,275 downwards.
TTTGCGACGGTGCGGACGTCCACCTCCGACGAGCTCGGCGCCGCGCTGCGCAACCTGCTGGAGCTGCGTGGGGTTGGCCTGGCGGACCTCAGCGCGTCGATCGTCTCCTCCACGGTGCCCCAGCTGGAGCCCGAGTGGCTGGCGATGGCCAACCACTATCTCGGCCACCGCATGCTGGCCGTCGGGCCCGGGATTCGCACCGGCATGCCGATCAAGATCGACAACCCGCGCGAGCTCGGCGCCGACCGCCTGGTCAACGCGGTCGCCGCCTTCGAGCGTCTCGGTGGGCCGTGCATCTCGGTGGACTTCGGCACCGCGGTCAACTTCGATGTCGTCTCGGTGCAGGGCGAGTACATCGGCGGCGTGCTGATGCCGGGCGTGGAGATCTCGCTCGACGCGCTGACCAGCCGAGGCGCCAAGCTCCCGCGCATCGACCTCGTCGCACCTCGGCGCGCCATCGGCAAGGGCACGGTCGACGCGATCCGCTCAGGTGTGGTCTTCGGCTTCGCCGCGGCGGTCGACGGCCTGATCTCCCGCATCCAGGAGGAGCTCGGCGAGGAGGCCTCGACGATCGCCACCGGCGGGCTGGCCGGCGTCGTCGTGCCGCACACGCATGCGATCGACGCGGTCGACGACCTGCTGACGCTCAAGGGGCTCAAGCTCCTGCACGAGCGCAACGTGAGCTAAGACCGCCCGCCCGCGACACCGTCCCCACCCGCCCGGGGGCGAACATCGCTCGCCACGGCCTAAGGAGGACATGGAGTCGCTGCCGATCGTCGTCGCCGACACGCCGCGTGCACGCCTGCGCGGCCTCTTGGGTCATCGCGTGCCGCCGCCCTTCGCGCTGCGGCTGGAGCGCTGCCGCTGCGTGCACACCGTCGGGATGCGCTTTGTGCTGGACCTGCACTGGCTGGATGCCGGTGGCGCGGTGCTGCGGGTCGACCGCGCGGTAGCGCCAGGTCGCGTCCGTGCCTGTTGGCGGGCCAGGGCCGTCGTGGAGGTCCCGGTGGGCGCGTCTATCCTGAGTCCTTCGTGACGACGCCTCAGCCCGCCCTCACCGACCCCTGGGAGCTTGCCGGCATCCGCGTGCCCAACCGCGTGCTGCTCGCCCCGCTGGCCGGCATCGGCAACTGGTTCGTGCGCCTGCAGGCGGCGCGCCACGGCGCGGGGATGGCCTACAGCGAGATGGTGTCGAGCTTCGCCATCCACTACGGCAACGAGAAGACGCTCACCGAGCTGCTGCGTGTCCATCCTGAGGAAGGACCGACGGCGCTGCAGCTGTTCGGCCAAGACCCCGAGATCATGCGCTCCGCGGCGGCCTATGTGGCCGAGCATGTCCCGCAGGTCGACGTCATCGACCTCAACATGGGCTGCCCGGTGCCCAAGGTCTGCAAGACGGGCGCGGGCGCAGCGATGCTCAAGGATCCCGACACGGCCGTCGCGGTCGCGCGGGCGGCCGCCGAGGGCAGCGGTAAGCCGGTCACGGTCAAGCTGCGCTCCGGCTCGGTGCCCGGTGACACGAGCGGCGTCGATCTTGCGCACCGCCTGGTCGCCGAGGCCGGCGTGGCGGCGATCACCTTCCATCCGCGCAGCGCCAAGGTCCACCACGCCGGCGTGCCCGACTACGACCTCGCCGCCGAGTTGGTCGCGAGCCTGCCGGCCCCGGTGATCCTCACCGGCGGCCTGCACACGGTCGCCGAGGTGCAGGCCGCCTATGAGCGCACGGGCGCCGCCGCCGTCATGCTCGCCCGCGGCTCGCTGGGCAACCCGTGGCTCTTCGAGCAGCTGCTCGGCCGCCGCGACGACGGCCCGACCGCGGCAGAGATCCTTGCCGAATGGCACTGGGTCATCGACCGCGCCGAGGAGCATCTCGGCCCCGAGCGCGCCGGCCGCTATCTGCGCAAGTTCCACCCGTGGTACGTCGACCGCCTCGACGGCGGCAAGGAGCTGCACATCGCGCTCCAGCAGACCCACACCGTGGCCGATGCTCGTGCGGTCCTCGCCGAGCACGAGTCCACGCTGCTGGTCACCTGATCGTTCTGGACACGCTGCAGGCTGCGGTGCGGCGGTCCAGCAGGCGTTAGGTGCGCCGCTATACTGCCGCGCTCGCTGGGCTCGGAGGGTCGCCGCAGGCGGTTCCGGGCCTGGACCGGTCTACCTCTCTCACTATGCCCCGAGACGTCATCCTTACCCCAGAAGGCCTCACGAAGCTCAAGGACGAGCTTGCGCACCTGCAGGCCGAGGGCCGGCGCGAGGTCGCCGAGCGCATCAAGGAGGCGCGGGACTTCGGCGACATCGCCGAGAACGCCGAGTACGACGACGCCAAGAACGCGCAGGCGATGCTCGAGGCCAAGATCGCCCAGCTCGAGGAGCGCGTTCGCGCTGCGACGGTCGTCGATCCCTCCGAGCTCTCCAACGACGTCGTCGGCATCGGCTCGATCGTCCACGTCAAGGACGAGAAGACCGGCAAGTCGCAGAAGTTCACGATCGTCGGCTCGGCCGAGGCCAACCCGGCAGACGCCAAGCTCTCCAACGAGTCGCCCGTCGGCCGCGCCCTGCTCGGCCACAAGCGCAACGAGACGGTCTCCGTGTCGGTCCCCAAGGGCCCGGCCCGAAAGCTCAAGATCACCAAGATCGACGTCGGCGTCTAGGCTCCGGGCAGCCATGGTGGATCAGCCCGACAATCCGGCGGGCGATTCGCCCGCGGCGCCCACAGAGGCTGAGCACAACGCCCTGCTCGCGGTCCGGCGCGCCAAGCTCGACGCGCTGCGCGCCGCCGGTATCAACCCCTTTCCGCCCGACTTCCCCGGCGTCGTGCCGACCGCCGACGTCCGCGCCACCCACGAGGGGCTCGAAGCCGGCGCCGAGACCGAGGCCACCTACCGGGTCGCCGGCCGCCTCACGCAGCGCCGCGGCCAGGGCAAGATGGCCTTCCTGGACCTCGTCGACCGTTCCGGGCGCATCCAGTTGCAAGCCCGCCTCGACGTCCTCGGCGAGGAGCGCATGTCCCGCCTCCTCGACCAGCTCGACCTCGGCGACATCATCGGCGTCGACGGCACCGCCTTCGTCACCCGCCGCGGCGAGCTGAGCCTGCGCGTCGACGACTACACCGTCCTGGCCAAGGCCCTGCGCCCGCCGCCCGACGCCCACTACGGCCTGCGCGACGTCGAGACCCGCTTTCGCCAGCGCGAGCTCGACCTGATGGCTTCTGAAGAGGCGCGCGCGCTCTTCATCACGCGCGCCAAGATCGTCTCCGCCGTCCGCCGCTTCCTCGATGAGCGCGGCTTCGTCGAAGTCGAGACACCGGTGCTGCAGCCGCTCTACGGCGGGGCGGCGGCGCGTCCGTTCACGACGCACTTCAACGCGCTGGACCGTGACTTCTACCTGCGGATCGCGACCGAGCTCTACCTCAAGCGGCTGATCGTCGGTGGCCTGGAACGGGTCTACGAGCTGGGCAAGGACTTCCGCAACGAGGGCATCTCCTACAAGCACAACCCCGAGTTCACGATGGTCGAGTGGTACGAGGCCTACGCGGACTACGAGGACATGATGCATGCGGTCGAGGAGCTGTTCCCCCGCTTGGCGGCGGCTGCCGGTTACGACGGCGAGATCGATTTCAGCGCGACGCCCTACCGCCGTGTCGGCCTCATCGAGGTCATCCAGGAGGCGACCGGCATCGACGTCATGGCGCACCCGACCGGCGCCGAGCTGGCCGCCGCCATCAAGGCCGCGAAGATCGAGATGCCGACCGATGGTCTCGAATGGCCCGGCCTCGTCGACGACCTCTTCTCCAAGCAGGTCGAGCCGACGCTGATCACGCCGACCTTCGTCGTCGACTACCCCAAGGCGCTGAGCCCCTTCGCCAAGGACCATCGCAGCAAGCCGGGGCTGGTCGAGCGCTTCGAGGTCTTCGCCAACGGGATGGAGGTCGGCAACGCCTTCACCGAGCTCAACGACCCCGACGAGCAGCGCGCGCGCTTCGAGGCCCAGGTGCGCCTCGCCGAGGCCGGCGACGAGGAGACCACGCCCTACGACGAGATCTTCGTCCAGGCGCTCGAGCACGGCATGCCGCCGACAGGCGGCATCGGCATCGGGATCGATCGACTGGTCCTCCTCCTGACCGGTCACCAGTCGATCCGCGAGATCGTGCTCTTCCCGGCCATGCGTGACTAGCGCGGCGAAACGCCCGCTTCGCAGGACGTTCGCGTCCGGCAGGGCTCCGACAGGCCCTGCGGTAAACTGCCTCATGCCCGCCGAACGGACCCGATTGACTCATCCTCTCGGCCCTAGTAGCCGAATAGGTGGGTAGATCGGGTAACTCGGTGACCTCCAGCACCGTTGTATTTCCTGTCGACGAATTTTCCATCCGGACCACCTCTTCGACCGACCGCTAGCGAATCTCCCCCCGCGCAGTAGGAAGGACGTTCCCCAAGATGTTCGAGCGATTCACAGAGCGAGCCCGCCAGGTGGTCGTGCTCGCCCAGGAAGAGGCGAGGACGCTCAAGCACAACTACATCGGCACCGAGCACATCCTGCTCGGCCTTCTCCGTGAGGAGGAGGGGCTTGCCGCCCGCGTCCTTGAGTCCCTGGACATCACCGTCGAGCGCGTGCGCGCGCAGGTCGTGCGCATCGTGGGCTCGGGCGAAGAGGTCACCTCGGGCCAGATCCCGTTCACGCCCCGTGCCAAGAAGGTGCTGGAGCTCGCACTTCGCGAGGCGCTGAGCCTCGGCCACAACTACATCGGCACCGAGCACATCCTGCTCGGCCTGGTCCGGGAGAACGAGGGCGTCGCGGCCCGCATCCTCCTCGACTTCGACGCCGACTCCGAGAAGATCCGCAACGAGGTCATCCGGATGCTCTCCGGCCCCGGCGGCCGTCGCCAGGGTGGCCAGGCGGGCGCGGGCGCGGGTGCCGCAGGTGGCGCGGGCACCGGCGAGGGCAAGAAGTCCTCCAAGCTGCTTGACCAGTTCGGGCGCAACCTGACCAAGCTCGCCTCCGACGGCAAGCTGGATCCGGTCGTCGGTCGCGAGACCGAGATCGAGCGGATCATGCAGATCCTCTCCCGGCGCACCAAGAACAACCCGGTGCTGATCGGGGAGCCCGGCGTCGGCAAGACCGCCGTGGTCGAGGGCCTGGCCCAGCGGATCACCAACGCCGACGTTCCCGAGCTGCTCAAGGGCAAGCAGATCTACACGCTGGATCTCGCGGCGCTGGTCGCCGGCTCGAAGTACCGCGGCGAGTTCGAGGAGCGCCTGAAGAAGGTGATGAAGGAGATCACCCAGCGCGGCGACATCATCCTGTTCATCGACGAGATCCACAACCTCGTCGGGGCCGGTGCCGCCGAGGGTGCGATCGACGCTGCGTCGATCCTCAAGCCCGCGCTGGCGCGTGGCGAGCTGCAGACCATCGGCGCGACGACGCTCGACGAGTACCGCAAGTACCTGGAGCGCGACTCCGCCCTGGAGCGGCGCTTCCAGCAGATTCGCGTCGAGCAGCCGTCTCCCGAGGAGACGGTCCAGATCCTCAAGGGCCTGCGCGACCGCTACGAGCAGCACCACAAGATCGAGATCACCGACGAGGCGCTGGAAGCAGCCGCGGAGTTGGCCGACCGCTACATCTCCGACCGCCAGCTGCCCGACAAGGCCATCGACCTCATCGACGAGGCCGCGTCGCGCATGCGCATCAAGTCGATGACCTCGCCTCCGATCTACCGGGAGCTCGAAGAGGAGATCGAGGAGACGCGCCGCGCCAAGGAGGCCTCGATCGAGGCCCAGGAGTTCGAGAAGGCCGCCAACCTCCGTGACAAGGAGCGGCGCCTGACCAACAAGAAGCGCGAGCTCGAGGAGCAGTGGGAGGCCGGCGAGGCCGAGGGCGCAGAGCGTCCCGCCATCGGCGAGGAGGAGATCGCCGACATCGTCTCGATGTGGACGGGCATCCCGGTCTTCAAGCTCACCGAGGCCGAAACCCAGAAGCTGATGCGCATGGAGGACGAGCTCCACAAGCGCGTCATCGGCCAGCATGCCGCCGTCGAGGTCATCTCGAAGGCGATCCGCCGCTCGCGCGCCGGACTGAAGGACCCGAAGCGCCCCACGGGCTCGTTCGTGTTCCTCGGCCCGTCAGGTGTCGGCAAGACGGAGCTGGCCCGCACGCTCGCCGAGTTCCTGTTCGGCGACGAGGAGTCGATGATCCGCATCGACATGTCGGAGTACATGGAGAAGCACGCGGTGTCGCGCCTCGTCGGGTCGCCCCCCGGCTACATCGGCTACGACGAGGGCGGTCAGCTGACCGAGGCCGTGCGGCGCAAGCCGTACTGCGTGCTCCTGCTCGACGAGATCGAGAAGGCGCACCCAGACGTCTTCAACATCCTCCTGCAGATCCTGGAGGACGGCCGTCTGACCGACTCGCAGGGTCGCACGGTGGACTTCCGCCACGCGATCGTGATCATGACGTCGAACATCGGTGCCTCGGAGATCGCACGCAACACGCCGCTCGGCTTCGCGGTGAGCGACGACGAGACCGGCATGACCTACGACGACATGAAGCTGCGCGTCATGGGCGAGCTCAAGAAGGTCTTCCGGCCGGAGTTCCTCAACCGCATCGACGACGTCATCGTGTTCCACAAGCTGCAGCGCGACGAGATCAAGACGATCGTCGAGCTGCTGCTGCGTCGCATCCGTGAGTCGCTGGCCGAGCGGGAGCTCCAGCTGGAGCTGTCTGACGACGCCAAGGACCTGCTGGTCGAGAAGGGGTGGGACCCGGCGATGGGCGCCCGGCCGCTGCGCCGTGCGATCCAGCGCTACATCGAGGACCCGCTGGCCGACTTCGTCCTGCGCGCCGAGCTGATGCCTGGCGGCACGGTGATGGTCGACAAGGCCCCCGACGGCGACGACGGTCCCGAGGTCACGCTGTCGGTGGTCGCGCCCAAGAAGGTGCCCAAGCCGGTCGGCGTGGGTGCCTCGGGCGACGACGCCGCCGACGAGCCGGTCGAAGAGAAGGTGCTGCCGGGCGAGCCCGACGCATCGCGCTCCGAGACGCCGGACGTCGAGTAAGCGTCCCGCAAGACCTGAAGTGGTGCGAAGGGCGGCCTGCGAAGGCCGCCCTTCGTCGTCGTGTGACGGTTCTTGCGACGCGGCGTGCCGGTTTCGGGAAGGATGCGCTCATGGACACCGCACGGCTGAAGCGCATCCCGGTCTTCGCCGACCTGGACGACGAGTCCCTCTCGAACATCGCGGCCCTCGCGGCCGAGGTCTCGGTGCCCGCGGGCAAGGAGCTCGTCCGCGAGGGCGACTACTCCTATGACGTGCTCGCGATCGAGGAGGGCACGGCGTCGGTCGAGCGCGGCGACGAGCACATCGCCGACCTCGGCCCCGGCGACGTCATCGGCGAGATGGGCGTCCTGGAGCGCTCACAGCGCAACGCGACGGTCGTGGCGACCTCGCCGATGCTGTTGGTGACGCTGACCAGCTGGGACATCCGCAAGCTGCGCAAGTCGACGCCCGCCGTGGTCGACCACCTGCGCGGCGTCGTGGAGCAGCGCACCGACCACGCCTGATACACGGCCCGGAGGGCCGCGATCAGGTCGCGAGTGTTCGCCCAGAGGGCGAACTCGCACCGCCCGGGGCATAGGCTGAGGTCTATGGAGCCACTGCGCGCCGTCGTCGAGATCAAAGTCCGCGATGACGGGCCCTACAAGGTCACCGGGCCGGTGCGACTGATCGATGCTGACGGTGGGGTCTTCGACATCCCCGCCGATCGCGCGATCGCACTCTGTCGCTGCGGGCAGTCGCGCGAGAAGCCGTTCTGCGATGCCACGCACAAGAGCACGGACTTTGCGAGCTGTCCGCGGGCGGCGCGCGCGTGAGCGACCTCGGCGACTCCACGCGCAGCACGCACGCCGGCCTTCCCGACGCCGCCCAGGGCGAGCCGTTTCTGCCCGGCCCGACGTTCCAGGCGGCCAACCACTGGTCCGGCGATGGCGCGCCCGACGGCTACGGCCGCACCGGCAACCCGACCTGGGCGCGCTACGAGGCGGCGCTGGGCGAGCTCGAGGGCGGGGAGGCCGTCGTGCTGTCCTCCGGAATGGCCGCGGTCGCCGCCGTCCTGCTGCCGTTGCTCGGGCCCGGAGATGTGCTGGTCGCACCGTCAGATGCCTACCCCGGCGTGCGGGTGATCGCCACCGACCACCTCGCCAAGCGCGGGGTCGAGGTCCGGCTCGTGCCGTCTGATGACGCGGCGATCCGCGCGGCGCTGCCCGGCGCGACCCTTGCGTGGATCGAGACGCCGAGCAACCCCGGCATGGCGTGCCTGGACATCGCGGCGCTGGCGACCGCCGCCCACGACGCGGGTGCGCTGCTGGCCGTTGACGGCACGGTCGCCACGCCGCTGCGCCAGCGCGCGCTGGAGCTCGGCGCCGACTTCGCGATGGCCAGCGCCTCGAAGTACCTGACCGGTCACGCCGACCTCGTCCTCGGCTACGTCGCCGCCCGCGACCCCGCTCGCGCACAGGCGATGCGCGCCTGGCGCGGGCTGACGGGCGCGATCCCCGGGCCGTTTGAGGTCTGGCTCGCGCACCGCTCGCTGCCGACGCTGGCCGTGCGGCTGGAGCGCCAGGAGGCGAGCGCCCGTGCGCTGGTCGAGCTCCTGGAGGCACACCCCGCCGCCGGCGACGTCCGCTGGCCCGGCTTCGGCGCCGTGCTCGTCTTCACGTTGGCCGATGCCGAGGACGCCGACCGCTTGTTGGGGTCCTTGAAGCTCGTGGCCGAGGCGACGAGCTTCGGCGGCGTGCACTCCACCGCCGAGCGTCGCGCGCGCTGGGGCACCGACGACATCCACGAGGGCTTCATTCGCCTCAGCGTTGGGATCGAGGACACCGCCGACCTGCTCGCCGATATGGGCGATGGGCTCGACGCGGTCAACATTGCGAGATAGCGTCGCGCTTCATGGGACGACGCACGACCTACACGCCCGGGATGCCCTGCTGGGTGGACCTGACCACGACCGACGTCGAGGACGCGACGCGCTTCTACGGCGCGGTGCTCGACTGGACGGTCCGTGAGGCGCCGGCGATCAACTACACGTTCTTCGAGCGCGAGAGCGCGACGGTCGCGGGACTGCACGCGCTGACCGATGAGCAGCGCGAGCAGGGGATGCCGCCGTCCTGGTCGATGTACGTGCACACCGACGATGCCGAAGCGACCGTCGCGCGTGCGGCGCAGCTTGGCGCGACGGTGATGAGCGAGCCGTTCGCGATTCCCGGGGCGGGGCGGATGGGCGTGATCGCCGATCCGCAGGGTGGCGTCATCCTGCTCTGGGAGCCGGCGGAGTTCGCCGGCGCCGCGCTCGTCAACGCGATCGGCGCGTGGGCCTGGGACGACCTGCAGACGACCGACCCCGAAGGCGCCGCGCCCTTCTACGAAGCGCTCTTTGGCTGGGCGACCGCCGAGGTGCCGGGCAGCGGTGGCGTCTATCGTTCGATCGCCCATCAGGGCCGCACGATCGGCGGGATCATGCGGGCGCAGCGGGAGATCGCTCAGCCCTACTGGACCGTCTACTTCGGCGTTGCTGATGTGGACGCCGCACTGGAGCGCGTAACGGCTGAGGGCGGCCGGATGCTGGTCGCGCCGATGGCCGTGCCCTCGGGGCGCTTTGCCGTCGCGCTCGATCCCCAGGGCGCGGTCTTCTGCCTCGTCGACGGCGAGTTCGACGACTGAGCGCGCACCCGCTGACGCCGCCGCGTCGGGCATGCTGCCCGCCCCGTGGCCGTCCTCGCCCTCAAGCTGATCCTCGCGCCGGCGTTCGTCGTCGGCGCGTCGCTGACCGCGCGGCGCTTCGGCCCGCGGATCGGCGGTCTGGTCGGCGGCCTGCCGGTCGTCGCCGGGCCGATCCTGCTGGTGCTCGCGATCATCCACGACCGCGCGTTCGCGACGCGCTCGGCGACGACCTCGCTGCTGGGGCTCGTGTCGCTGTCGGCCTTCGTGCTGGTCTACGGGTTCGCCGCGCAGCGGCTGCGCTGGCCAGCCACGCTGGCCCTTGCGTGGCTGGCGTTCCTGGCCATGACCGCGTTCGCGTCGGCCTTTCACATCGCGGCCACGCCCGCGCTTGTCGTGGCCTTCGCGAGCTTCGCGCTCGCTCGCGCCGTGCTGCCGATACCCGCGGCCGGTTCAGCACCGACCGCCGTCGCGCCCGGTCCGTGTCGAGCTATGGGTCATATGGACCCTTTGTTCGACACGGTGCCCGGACCTCGGCGGGTGGTCGCGCCGCCGTCCTGGGATCTTCCCGTCCGCGCCGCCTGCGCCGCCGCGATGGTCCTCGCGATCACCGCTGCCTCCGCCGGCCTCGGTCCGCGCCTCAGCGGCCTGCTCGCACCGTCGCCGATCATCACCACCGTGTTGGCGGCGTTCACCCACGCGCAGCTGGGCTCGGACGCCACCCTGCGGCTCCTGCGCGGGATGCTCACCGGCTTCTTCGCCTTCGCGCTCTTCTGCTGGACGGTCGCGCTCACGCTGCCCCACACCTCGATCGCGCTCGCCTTCGCGCTGGCGACCGCGGTCGCCCTGCTGACCCAGGCGGCGATCCTGGGGGGCGAAGTCGTCGGGTCCCGACCCTAGTCTCCGTGACCGTCATGGCCCGCCCGTCCACCGTCCACGTCTGCTCTGTCTGCGGCCATGCCGAGGCGCGCTGGCACGGCCAGTGCCCCGGCTGCGGGGAGTGGAACACGCTGGTGGAGGAACGGGCGCCGGCGCGTGCCGCCAGCGGCGCCAACCCCAACGGTGCGGCCCGGCGCGCTGCCGGCGCACCGACGCCCGTCGCGCTGCGCGACGTCCAGGCCGTGACGCACTCGCGCCTGTCCACCGGCATCGGGGAGCTCGATCGCGTGCTCGGCGGCGGCCTCGTTCCGGGCTCGCTCGTGCTGCTCGGTGGCTCGCCGGGCATCGGCAAGTCGACGCTGACCGGCATGGCGATGGGCAACCTCGCGGGCGCCGATCGCAAGACCCTTTACGTCTCCGGCGAGGAGTCCGCGGCGCAGATCCGGTTGCGCGCCGAGCGGCTGGAGCACGGCGCCTGCCACGCGCTCGACGTCCCCGTCCTGGCCGAGACCGATCTGGACGCCGTGCTGGCGGCCATCGACGCCCACCGGCCCGAGGTCTGCGTCATCGACTCGGTGCAGACGCTCCACGCGCCCGACCTCACCGGCGCGCCCGGCTCGGTCGGCCAGGTCCGCGAGGTCGCCGCGCGGCTGATGCGCACCGCCAAGTCCGTCGGCACGACCGTCGTCCTCGTCGGCCACGTCACCAAGGACGGCGCGATCGCCGGCCCGCGCGTGCTGGAGCACCTCGTCGATTGCGTGCTGCAGTTCGAAGGCGAGCGCGAGCGCACCTACCGCACCCTGCGCGCGCTGAAGAACCGCTTCGGGTCGACGTCGGAGACCGGCGTCTTCGAGATGAAGCAAGGTGGCCTCGTGGAGGTCCTGGACCCGAGCGCGCGGTTCGTGGGGGAGGCCACCGGCAAGCCCGGCTCGGTCGTCCTCGCCGCGATGGAGGGCAGCCGGCCGCTGCTCGTCGAGGTCCAGGCGCTCGTCTCTCCGAGCGAGATCGTGCCGCCGCGGCGCGTGGTGACCGGCATCGACCGCAACCGCCTCGCGCTCGTGCTTGCGGTCCTTGGCCGCCACGCCAACGTCGGCACCGGCACCGCCGACGTCTTCGTCAACGTCGTCGGCGGCGTCCGCGTCGATGAGCCCGGCGCCGACCTTGCGGTGGCGCTGGCGGTCGCTTCAGCACAGCGCGGGGTGGCCCTGGGCACCGAAGACCGTCCGCTGGCCTGCTTCGGCGAGCTCGGCCTGACCGGCGAGCTGCGCACGGTCGGCCATCCCGAGCGGCGCGTCGAGGAGGCCGAGAAGTTCGGCCTCCGCGACCCTGTCCATCCGGGCACCTCGCGGACCCTGCGCCACGCCCTTCGGGCGGCCTTTGCCGCTGCTGAGCCCGTCGCGGCCTGAACGGTTGTCCAGGCTCCGGGAACACGGACGACACGGTAAGGCCGATCTAAAGAAGCCCTGGTAGAATTGCCTTGATGGCGCAGCGATCCGGCGACGATCTGAACGAGCTGGAGAGCCGTCAGGAGCCGCGCCTGGTCAAGGCGTTGGAGATGGTGGCGCCCGGCACGGCGCTGCGCGAAGGCCTCGACAACATCCTCCACGCGCACACGGGCGGCCTGCTCGTGATCGGCGACCACGACGAGCTCAGCTTCCTGTTCTCCGGCGGCTTCCAACTCGACGTCGACTACACGCCGGCGCTGCTCTACCAAGTCGCGAAGATGGACGGCGGCATCGTCCTCAACGCCAACGCGACCAAGATCGCGATGGCCAACGTCCAGCTCACGCCGGATCCGACCGTCCTGACGCTGGAGACCGGCACGCGCCATCGCACCGCCGAGCGCGTCTCCAAGCAGACCGACGCGGTCGTCATCGCCATCTCCCAGCGGCGCGAGGTCGTGTCGCTCTACGTCGACGGCGCGAAGTACATCCTCGAGGACATCCCCGTCGTGTTGGCCAAGGCCAACCAGGCGCTGGCGACGCTCGACAAGTACCGCACCCGCCTCGACCAGGTCTCCACCCGCCTGACCGCCCTGGAGTTCGAGGGCGGCGCGACGCTGCACGACGTCCTGACGGTCCTCCAGCGCTCCGAGCTCGTGACGCGCATGGCCGTCGAGATCGAGCGCTACATCGTCGAGCTCGGCACCGAGGGCCGGCTCATCGAGATGCAGCTCGAGGAGGTCATGGTCGGCGTCGCCGCCGACAAGGCCGCCCTGATCCACGACTACTTGGCGGCGGACTCCGACGAGACGTTCGCCGCAGCGCTCGACCAGCTCGGTCGCATGCCCCATCAGGATCTGCTCGACTTCGGCCGCCTCGCCGAGCTGATGGGCTATGACCGCAAGCTGAACACCCTCGACTACCCGGTCTCGCCGCGCGGCTTCCGGATCCTGGGGCGCGTGCCTCGGCTCCCGAAGCTCGTCGTCGCCCAGATCGTGAAGGAGTTCGGGGGTCTCGACGAGCTGCTCGCCGCCACAGACGCGGAGCTCGAGACCGTCGAGGGCGTCGGAGAAATTCGTGCGAAGGACATCCGCGAGGGCCTTCGCCGGTTGCAGGAGATCAATCTCGTCGATCGGTACCTGCAGACCTGATCGTGGTCTCGGACGAGACCCGGCTGGAAACGTGGCCGCCCATCCCCCGGTAGGCGACCCAACCAAGGAGGACCATCATTCCCGCTAGCACCGAAGAGCAGATCCTGGAAGACCTCGACATCCCCGAGATCGTCAACATCGATTTCGAGATCGGCGACGATGTCGTATATCCGCATCACGGGGCCGGGCAGGTCCTCAAGAAGGAAGTCAAGAAGATGTTCGGTGAGGAGCGCGAGTACCTCACCATCAAGATCCTGCACAACGACATGACGGTCATGGTCCCCTGCGAGAACGCGGGCATCGCGGGCCTCCGTCGCGTCATCGACGAGGAGAGCGTGCAGAAGGTCCTCGGCGTGCTGCAGGACGAGCTGTCGGAGATGCCCAAGAACTGGAACCGCCGGTTCAAGCACAACCGCGACAAGATCAAGACCGGCGACATCTACGAGCTGGCCGAGGTCGTGCGCAACCTGGCGATCCGCGAGCACGACAAGGGCCTCTCGACCGGCGAGAAGCAGATGTTCACCCGTGCCAAGAAGATCCTCGCCTCCGAGCTGATGTACGCGCTGGAGAAGAGCGAGGACGACGCGGAGGCGTACCTCGACGACTTGCTGAAGTCGTCGGCCGAGCGCCTGGCCGCCGCCGCGAAGGTGTAGGACATCATCTGATGTCAGCGGTCGCGCTCGTCGTGGCCGCCGGACGTGGCGAACGCCTTGGGTCCTCTGGTCCCAAGGCGTTCGTCATGTGTGGGGGCCGTTCCATGCTGGAGTGGTCCATCGACGCCCTGAAGGCGGTGCCCGAGATCGCGCACATCGTCGTCGCGACGCCTCCGGGCATCGAGGCGCCCGCCGGCACCACAGGCGTCTTCGGCGGCGATGAGCGCTCGCATTCGGTGCGCGCGGCGCTGCACCACACGCTCGCCGGCGACCCTGTCCTCGTCCACGACGCGGCACGGCCACTGGTGACGCCGGAGATCATCCGGGCGGTCCTCGCCGGTCTCGACGCCGACGCCGACGCGGCGATCGCGGCGGCCCGGGTGACCGACACGATCAAGGAGCAGGCCCACGGTGATGTCGGCCCACCCACCCCGCCCACCGTCGCTCGGACGCTGGACCGCAGCGGGCTGTGGGCGATCCAGACGCCGCAGGTCTTCCGTCGCGACGTCCTGGAGCGCGCGCTGGCCCAGCCCCACGAGATCCTCGCCGCCGCGACCGACGACGCCTCGCTGGTCGAGACGATGGGCGGGACCGTCCGCCTCGTAGAGTCCCCGCGCGAGAACCTCAAAGTCACGACCCCCGACGACCTGCGCCTGGCCGACCTGCTGCTGCGCAGCCGTCGCTGAACAGACTCCTTCCCCATCACCTTGCTGACCGATTACCACGTCCACCTCCGCCCCGACGCCGAGAACACCACCGCCGCCGAGTACTTCACGCAAGACAACGCGCAGCGCTACCGCGAAGTCGCGACCGAGCTCGGCATCGCCGAGCTCGGCGTCGCCGAGCACGTCTACCGCTTCACCGCCGCGCTCGATGTCTGGCAGCACCCGTTGTGGGTGGAGAACGCCCGCGACGACATCGACCGCTACTGCGAGTTCGTCCGTGGCTCCACCGACCTCAAGCTCGGCATCGAGGCCGACTTCATCCCGGGCCGCGAAGAGCAGATGCGCGCGCTATTGGAGCGCCAGGACTGGGACTACGTCGTCGGCTCGATCCACTTCCTGGCCGATGGCGCGCTGGACTACGATCGCTTCGACGTGTGGAGATCAGGGCGCAGCGCCGACCACGTGTGGAAGACCTACTTCACGTGGCTGGGCGAGGCGGCGGCCAGCGGGATGTTCGACATCCTGGCCCACCCCGATCTCGTCAAATATTGGGGTCCCGCCCACCCGGAGCGGCCCTGGCCCGAGAAGGACCTGCGCTTCTACTACGACCTCGCGATGGAGCAGATTGCCGAGTCGGGCATCGCGATCGAGCTGTCTACGGCGGGGCTGCGCAAGCCGGTCGGCGAGATCTACCCCGATCGCGCCTTCCTGGAGATGGTCGTCGACGCGGGCAACCCCATCGCCTTGTCCAGCGACGCGCACACGCCCGAGCAGCTCGGCTTCGAGTACGACCAGGCGCTGGAGCTGCTCAGCGACGTCGGCGTCACCGAGATCGCGGTCTTCGAGCACCGCAACGTGACGCTGCAGCCGATCGGCGCGACATGAGCGGCGTGCGCACCGGCATCGGCTGGGACTCCCACAAGTTGGTGGAGGACCGCAAGCTGATCCTGGGTGGGGTGGAGCTCGAGCACAGCCACGGCCTGCTCGGGCACTCCGACGCCGACGTGCTCACCCACGCGATCATCGACGCGCTGCTCGGCGCTGCCGGTCTGGACGACATCGGCGCGCACTTCCCTGACACCGACGCGGCCTACAAGGACGCCGAGTCGCTCGTGCTGCTGCGCGACGTCGTCGACCGGATCGCCGGCGCCGGGTTCACCATCGAGCACGTCGACACGACGGTGATCATGGAGCGCCCGAAGCTCTCGCCACATCGCGGGGCGATCCGCGCCACGCTTGCCGCGGCGCTCGGCCTCGAGGGCGGGCAGGTCAACGTGAAGGCGTCGACCGGCGAGGGGCTCGGCTTCGTCGGCCGCGGTGAGGGCGTCGCTGCGTTGGCCGTGGCCACGCTCAGCGTGAAGTAGATCCCGCCCGTCCGCCTTCTACTCTTCGGCACTCATGCACGGCGACTTGGTGGTCCTCGCGGTCCTCGTCGGGGCCGGCGCCTTCCTGCTGCTCGCCGACCGGACGCAGATCCCGTACCCGATCCTGCTGACGGTCGGCGGGACCGCGCTCGCCTTTCTGCCGGGCGTCGACGAGTTCGTCCTGGACCCCGACATCATCCTCGTCGCGTTCCTGCCGCCGCTGCTCTACGGCGCCGCGTTCTTCACCTCGATCCAGGACCTGCGGGCCAACTACAAGCCGATCGGGCTGCTCGCGGTCGGCCTCGTCACCGCGACGACGATCACCGTGGCTGTGGTGGCCCACGCGGTCGTCGGCCTGCCGTGGGGCGCGGCGTTCGTGCTCGGCGCCGTCGTCTCGCCGACCGATCCGGTGGCGGCCGCCGAGATCGCCGTCCGCTCGCACGCTCCGCGCCGGCTGGTGACGATCGTCGAGGGCGAGTCGCTGATCAACGACTCGACGGGGTTGATCGCCTACAAGTTCGCGATCGCCGCCGTGCTGTCGGGCACGTTCTCGCTCTCCTCGGCGCTGGGGGACTTCGTGCTCAGCGCCGGGGCCGGCGTCGCCCTGGGTCTGGCGATCGGCTGGGTCATCGCCGAGCTGCGCAAGCGTCTCGATGACGCTCCGACCGAGACGGCCATCTCGCTGCTGACGCCGTACATGGCCTACCTGCCCGCCGAGGCGCTGGGCATCTCTGCGGTGCTGGCGGCCGTCAGCGCCGGCCTCTACCTCGGCTGGCGCTCGCCCGAGCTCGTAACGCCGTCGACACGGATCCAGATCGTGGGCTTCTGGGAGATCCTGACCTTCGGTCTCAACGCCGTGCTGTTCGTGCTCATCGGCCTGCAGCTGCGCACGGTGATCGACGGCCTCGACCAGTACTCGGCGGGCGAGCTGGCCGGCTATGCGGCGGTGGTGGCCGCGACGGTGATCGCCACGCGCATGGCGTTCCTGTTCCCCTTCAACTTCCTCTCGCGGTTGCTCGTAAAGAAGCTGCCACGCCGGACCGGTGAGCCGCCGCCGGACTTTCGGCTGACCGCGCTGCTGGGCTGGTCGGGCATGCGCGGGGCGGTCTCGCTGGCCGTCGCGCTGGCGATCCCGCTGCACACCGACGCCGGCGACCCGTTCCCCGGGCGCGACCTGATCATCTTCCTGGCCTACGCGGTGATCCTGGTCACCGTGGTCGGGCAGGGGTTGACGCTGGGCAAGCTGATCGACCTCGCCGGCGTCTACGACGACGAGGAGACGGTCGCCGAGCAGGAGGCGCGTGCGCGCATCGCCGCCTCGCAGGCGGCGATCGACCGGCTCGGTGAGCTCGAGAACGAGGAGTGGGTGCGCGACGCCTCGGCGCAGCGCATGCGCCAGTCCTACGAGTTCCGGATCCGCCGCTTCGAGAGCCGCCTGGACGAGGACGACGACGGCGAGATCGAAGAGGGCTCGCAGGCCTATCAGCGACTGCGGCGCAAGGTGCTGGAGGCCGAGCGGGCGGAGATCATCCGCCAGCGCAACCGCGGTGACATCACCGACGAGATCATGCGGCGCATCGAGCGCGACATCGACCTCGAGGACGCGCGGCTTGAAATCTGAGGGCGCCGGCCTTGCGGGCCGGCGCCCCTGTTCGCTTACTTGGTCAGCGTCACCGATGCGACGCAGTAACTGCCGTCCGGGACCGAGAGGCCGGCGCGGCCCGTCTTGCTCAGCCGCACCGCGAGGGTCTTGACGACCTTCGCCTGGCCGTCACCACAGGTGGTGAGGCCGATCGCGACCGTGCCGCTCTTGGGCCCGGTGGCCAGCAAGGCGGTGCTCGTATCGTCGCTGGTCGCGGCGACCTGCACCGGCTTGCTGCTTGCCGTGCTGGCGCCGGTGACCCGCTGGACCACGGTGCCCAGCGAGGATGACAGGCCCTGGTTGTCGATCGCGCGGGCGACCAGCGTGTGGTTGCCCACCTTGACCTTGTCAGTGTCCAGCGTCCCTGCGTACGGGGCGCGGGTGTCATAGGCGAACCGCTTGCTGTCGAGCCAGAACTCGACGTGATCCACGGCCTGGTCGTCGGTCGCCGCGGCTGACGCCTTCAGCGACGAGCGGAAACGCGTGCCGCTCGTCGGCTTCAGTAGTGACAGCGTCGGTGGGATCAGCGGCGCGGCCACTGGCGGCGGCGTGGTGTCGGTGGGGGTGGACGTCGGGTCCGGAATCGGGGTCGACGGAACCGGAGCGGGTGCCGGGTCCGGGGTCGGAGCTGGCGGCGGCGGCACCGCGATCACGGTCCACGATGCCGATGCCGGCGCGGAGACGTTGCCCGCCGCGTCGGTGGCCGTGACCGCGAACGTGTGGAGCCCGAGGCCGAGGTTGTCGACCGCGGCCGGCGACGTGCAGTCCGCGGCGGCGGCACCGTCCAACGTGCAGTGGAAGGTCAGCGCGTTGGCGGGCGTCGTGTCGTCGTCGCCGGTGAACGCGAACGATGCGCTCGTCGACAGCGACGGGATGAGCGCCGACGGCTGCGAGGTGATCGTCACCGTCGGGTCGGTCGTGTCCGGCGCCACGATCGTCCAGGTCGCCGTGGCGGCCACCGACTGGTTGTGCGCGCCGTCGGTCGCTCGGACCGAGAACGTGTGGCTACCGACCCCGAGACCGCTGTAGCCCTTCGGTGACGTGCAGCTCCCATAGGAGCCGCTGTCGAGCTTGCACCGGAAGGTGAGCGCGTCGGCCGGGGTCGTGTCGTCGCTGCCGCTGAAGCCGAAGCTCGCGGTCGTGTCAACCGTGCCCGACGTGGGCTTGGACGAAATCGTCACCGCCGGCGCCGTGGTGTCGGCGGGCGGGACGGTCGAGATCGTCCACGTGGCCGTGTCAGGCGAGGCATCCGTGTTGCCCGCCGCGTCGGTCGCCCGCACCGAGAAGGTGTGGCTGCCGGTGGCCAGGCTGTTGTAGGCCTTCGGTGAGGTGCAGCTGGCGTAGGAGCCGCTGTCGAGCTTGCACGCGAAGGTGCTGCCCGCCTCGCTGGAGCTGAAGGCGATCGAGGCACTGGTCGACGTCCCGTCTGCAGGGGCCGAGGTGATCGTCGTCTCCGGTGCCGTGGTGTCGGCGGGCGGGACGGTCGAGATCGTCCACGTGGCCGTGTCAGGCGAGGTATCCGTGTTGCCTGCCGCGTCGGTCGCCCGCACCGAGAACGTGTGGCTACCGACGGCGACGTCGGTGTAGCTCTGCGGTGAGGTGCAGGCCGCGTAGGCGTCGCCGTCGAGCTTGCACTCGAACGTGCTGCCTGCCTCACTGGAGTTGAACGCGAACGCGCCGCTGGTGGAGGTGCCGTTGGCCGGGGCCGAGGTGATCGTGGTCTCCGGCGGGGTGGTGTCGGCCGGGGGCGGCGGGGTGCTGATGGTCCAGGTAGCGGACGCCGGTGTGGTGTCGGTATTGCCGGCGGCGTCGGTGGCACGGACGCTCACCGTGTGGCTGCCGACGGCAAGGCTGTTGTAGGCCTTGGGCGACGTGCAGTTGGCGTAGGAGCCGCCGTCGAGCTTGCACTCAAAGGTGCTGCCGGTCTCGCTGGAGGTGAAGGCGACCGACGCGCTGGTTGACTCACCGTCGGCCGGGGCCGAGGTGATCGTCGTCTCTGGTGGGGTGGTGTCGGCCGGTGGCGGTGGCGGCGGGGTGCCGATGGAGCCGGTCTCGTACGCGCCGACGTCGGGGGCCAGGCCCGCATAGCGGGCGTTGCCGAGAACGTCAGCAGCCGGGTAGGACGCGCTGTCGCCGGCGTCGATGAGCGGGCTGCCGCTCTGTGGGCTGCCGTCGCTGTTGACCTTGATCGAGCTGACCTGCTTGTCGCTGGTGCCGCACTTCTGCTCGGTCCAGATGTTGTGGCTCATCGTGGCGCCGGAGGCGCCGCCGCTGCCACAGCCGGCCGAGAAGCCGGCGCCGGCGTTGTTGGTCCAGGCCTGGTGGATCCCGCTGGTGGTCGGGGTCTCCTGGATCTCCTGCGTGCCGGGGAAGGTGTTGTTGCGGGCGACGATGTTGGCGTAGCCGACGTCGATCGCGTACCAGCCGCAGCCCGAGATGCCCTTGTAGGAGTCGCCGAAGCTGTTGTTCTCGATCGTGACGTCGTCGCCGGGGTTGGTGCGCAGGTTGATGCACTCGTTGTCGTAGAACTTGTTGCGCAGGAGCTTGATCCCGGTATGAGGCTGCCCGTTGTTGTACAACTGGATCGCATCCGAGTGCGCGGTGCTCGTCGGCGAGCGCAACCCGTGCAGCGTGCTGTCCTGGATCGTGATGTTGTGATCCGGCGCGTTGTTGCGGTCGGGGAAGATGTCGACGATGTCGCCGTTCTCCCACACCTGCCCGGCGGTGGCCGGCTCCCACATGATGTGATCGAACACCATGCCGTTGGTGTTCTCGATGTAGGTCTGATTGTTGATCGTCGAGTTCGTGACCGCGACGTTCTTCGACCCGCTGGACATCAGCCCCGTGACAAACCGCATGCCCGTCACGGTCGGCCCGTTGGCCGCAGAGAAGTTGAGGTAGTTGACGACCGTCGAGGCGCCTTCGCCCTGCAGCGTGACGGCCTTTGTGCACTTGAGTGTTTGCGAGCCGTAGGACCCGGCGGGGACGGTGATCGTGTCGCCGGCCGACGCCGCGCTACACGCAGCATCAAAGGTTCGGCCATTGAGAGGGACAGTCGCGGCTGAGGCCGCGGAGGCGAAGACGGTGAGGACGGTTACCGTCAGGCCAAGGATGGGCGCAGGCAGCGGCCTACGCCTGCAGCGGGAAAGCTGAAGCATGGGATGGAGTGGCGGCGTAGAGGGTCGGTCGGAACCCCTGCCAAGGACCTCGACCGGAACACTGAGAAGGTCGGTTCTCGTATCTCTCGGCGCGAGCGAACGCTCTAATGCTTGGACGTTTGTCCGGACGGGGACGGTGGGACTCGCGTCTCCGACCACCTCGCGGCTACCGCGGGTGACGGAGAGCCGCCACCCTCACACGGATCGGGTGGTCGTGTGTGATCGACCTGTGCCAATGCACCGGCTCGGCCCCGGATAACGCCCGAAAGGCGCGGTAATTCCGGCTTCGGCTGCTAGCCGCGGTGCGGCAGGGGGCGGAGCCCGGCGCCTGTACCGGACTCCAGATCGGCGCGCAGCTCCTCGATGATCGCCGTCTGGCGATCGGCGAGCATGAGCGAACGCTGCGGGCCGGGACGCGGCGAGCCGGCGCGCTGGGTGCGCAGGGGCAACTCCACGGTGAAGAGGGCGCCGCCCTCCGGAGCATCGCCGATGGCGACCGCGCCGCCGTGCAATTGGGCGATCTCACTCACGATGGCCAGCCCGAGGCCGGTGCCGCCCGAACCTGGGTCGCGGCGGTAGCGCTTGAAGATGACGTGGCGCTGGTCGGCTGGGACACCCGGGCCATCGTCGGCGACCTGCAGGATCAGCCGCCCAGGAGCGGTGCTCAGCGAACAGCGCACGACACCGCCGTTGGGCGCGTGGCGGATCGCGTTGGCGAGCAGGTTGCTGACGACCGAGACGATCTTCTCCTCGTCGGCGACGGCCGGGAGCCGGGCAGGCACGCCGATGCGGAGATCAAGGTCGCGCTGCGCGGCGATGCTGCTGAAGCCCTCGGCGCAAGTGCGCACGATGGCGGCGACGTCGACGACGGCGGCTTCGAGCTGGAGCTCGACGCTCTCCAGGCGCGACACGAGCATCAGGTCCTGCACGCGGCGCAGCATCGTGTAGGCGTTGGCACGGATGCGCGCGACATCGTCGGCGTCTTCGGGCGCGAGGCGCCCGGCCTCTTCGAGGCGCGTGCAGAGGGCGAGCATGATCGACAGCGGCGACTTCAGCTCGTGGCCGACGTCGGCCAGCTGCTGGCGGCGCTCGTCCTCACCGGAGGAGGAAGCTGTCTCGCCGATCGCGTCGTCGACCACGCTTTGCGCGCGGCTGCGCCACCAGCGCGACGACGTGCGCCGCCGACGCTCGTCGTCCTGCGCGTCGTCGCCCTCCGACTCCACGTCAGCTTCGGTCCTCACGATTCGCTCAATCCCCGTTCCGTACGACGTCGTGTCCTCCGGAAACCTGCTCAACCCATTGAATCGGCAGTCCCGGCCGGCGTATGGGGGAACTTCCTGCCCCACCTGCCGCTGATGACCTCCCTCGCCGGGCCGAATGCAAGTCACCCGCGTGTCGCTTGGCGCCGCCGTAGGTTTCGCTACGCACGGTCCGCCGGCAGGAGAGCCCTAGATCGTGCAACGCCGCGTGGAGCTGGGAGCGCACCGGACGGTCCGTGCTCAGCGGCGCGTGGCCGCGTGGCGGTTCCCTTCAATCCCCAGGGAACCGCCTGCGCGGCCGCAAGCCTCAAGAACCGCCCCGATTGTCCGAATTCCTGCATGGGGGTCAAAAAATACCCCACGCTGCAACCGGCTTTGCTCTTTTCTATGTCGCTCTATAGCGAGAGGCACCGGTTGTGGACGAGACCGGGAAGGGCTCATGGGGATGGAATTCAAGGTAGAAGGGGACGCGCCGCTGCGCGTCATCGTGGCGGACGATGATCCGCTGGCCCGACGCATGCTGCGCGATGTGCTGCAGCTCGCTGGGATCACGGTGATCGCGGAAGCGGGAAGCGGAAGAGAAGCGGTTGAGCTGACGGCGTACTACACGCCCGACGTCGTCGTGATGGATCTGATCATGCCCGGGATGGACGGGCTGGCCGCCATGAGCGAGATTCGGCGCATCGCGCCGGACGTGCGCGTGGTGATCCTCACCTCCAGCGACGACGACGAGGTCGGCCTGATGACGCTGCGCGCGGGCGCCTCCGGGTTCCTGTGCAAGAACGTCGGGATCGACGCCCTGCCGCGGGCGCTGCACTGCGCCAAGAACGGCGAGGCCGTCATCACCCGTCGTCTGACGATGCGGCTGATCGAGGACCTGCGCCTGGTGCGCACCGACAGCGCGGGCCTGCGGCCGATCCGCAGCCAGCTGACGTCGCGCGAGTGGGAGGTCCTCGACCTCCTGTGCCAGGACCTGTCGACCGACGAGATCGCCGACCGCCTGGTGGTGTCGGTCGAGACCGTCCGCTCGCACGTCAAGAACGTCCTGCGCAAGCTCGAGGTGCGCTCTCGTCGTGATGCGGTCGCGGCCGCCTCGCGCCTTCGCGCCGGCATGCTCGAGGACGGGCTTCCGGCAGAGGAATGACCGCCGAGGAGCCTGCGCTCACACCGCAGGACAGCCTCGAGGCGTTCGCCGCTCTGGCGGCACATCAGCTCGGCGAGGCGATCGCGCTCATGCGCGGCGCCGCCGCCGTGCTCGAGCTTCAGCACGGCGGGGCCGGCGCGGGCGCCGGGGAGCAGGATGCGCTGCGTGCGCTGAACGCCGGCGGCGAACGAGCCCAGCGCTACGTCGACGATCTCCTGGATGTGGCGCGCGCGGCCACAGAGCCCGACGGTCCGGCGCCCTCGGCCGATCTCGACCTGGCCTTCGACGCGGCTGCCGCCGAGCTCGAGAGTTTCCTGAGCCGTGTGCCGGTGCACGTCCAGCGCGAGCCGCTGCCGCGCGCCGCGCTGGAGTCACGCGAGGCCCAGCGCCTCTTCCTCCATCTGCTGCGCAGCGCGCTGGCGGCCGGCGCCACGCGCCTGGGCCTCACCGGCCGCACCGCCGGCGACGGGGTCGTGGTCGAGCTCTTCGACAACGGCACCCCCCCAGAAGCCGACTCCGATCCACCCGCTCAGGCGGCCGCAGGCCCGTTCGAGCCGTTCGCCCGCCCCCGCGGGCGCGGCGCGCTCGTCGGCGCCGGCGTGAGCCTCTCGGTCTGCCGCCGGCTCGTCGAGCGTCGCGGCGGGAGCATCGCCATGCAGGTCCGTGCCGACGGTGCGACGATCGTCACCGTGCACCTCCCAGCCGCTGCTCCATGAGCGCGCCGCTGCGCATCCTGCTGGCCGACGATGCCGCCGAGATGCGCGCGCTGCTGCGCTGGGCGCTGCAGCGCCGGCCCGAGGCGGCGATCGAAGAGGTCGTCGTCGTCGGCGAGGCCACAGACGGGCGCGAGGCGCTGGCGATGGTCGCAGAGCTCGAGCCCGATGTCGTCGTGCTCGACCTGCAGATGCCGGGGCCGCCCCCCGGAGAACTGCTGACCGCGATGGCGGGCGCCGCGCCGGGCGTGCCGATCGTCACCTTCTCGGGCTTTGAGCCTGACCTGATCGCGCCGGTCGAGTCGCGGCTGGTGACCCTGCACATCCCCAAGACGACCGATCTCGCGCTCGTGCGCGCGGCGATCGTCGACGTCGCCCGCGGTGCGGGCGGCGCATGACGGCGCTGACAGCGCCCCGCCCACCCGCCATACTGGGCCGATCGTGGCGCGTGGCCGACAGGATGTGACCCAGCCCGCGCGCGTCGTCGTCGTCGACGACGACGAGGGGCTGCGCGCCGAGCTGCGCGCCGCCCTGCAGGAGTCCGGCATGACCGTCATCGCCGAGGCCGACAACGGCCGTGACGCGATCGACCTGGCCGCCCACTTCCGGCCCGACGTGATGATCATGGACATCGTCATGGCCAACATCGACGGCCTGACGGCGACGCGGCAGATCGTGGCGCGCGCGCCGAGCGTCCGGATCCTGCTGCTGACGGCTTCTGATGACGTCGAGCTCGGCATGGTCGGGCTGCGCGCCGGCGCTGCCGGCCACCAGGTCAAGGGCGGGGTGGGTGGGGAGGCGATCTCTCAGATCGTCAGCGCGGTGGCGCGGATGGCAGCGGGGGAGCCCGTCGCCGGGCCCGAGCTGACCTGGCGCCTGATCGAGAGCCTGCGGGCGCTGCCGGTGGGCGGTCAGGGCGTCCGACCGGTGCGCAGCAAGCTCACCCCGCGTGAATGGGAGGTCCTCGACCTGCTCTGCGCGGGCCTCTCCGTCGACCAGATCGCCGACGAGCTCGTGCTCGCGCGCGACACCGTCCGGACCCACGTCAAGCGCCTGCTGCGCAAGCTCGGTGCGCACTCGCAGGCGGAGGCGATCTCGATCGCCAACGGGATCCGGGCCACGTTTGCCGCCACCGAGGGCGACGCGCCCGAAGAGCTCTGAGCGCCGCCCGGCCCGCTCACTGAGCGGCGCCGTGCCAGCAATGGGCTCCCTAGCGCATCGGCTAGTGGGCGTGGGGGAGTGATCTCACCCACGGGGGTGGCGGTCCTGCCCCGCACGTTTGGGGGAACATCACCGTCGGGTTACCCCAGATATCCCCTGCCATCGAACCCCCTCGAGCCGCAAGATCCTGGTCGTAGGGCGAGCGTCGCCAGATCGCAGGAAGCAGGACGGCGGCGAGCGTGGCCCGAGAGCAACGTGGGGTGGAAACGAATGAGCGTTGGGATTGTTGGACTCGGTTACGTGGGGCTCCCACTGGCCGTCAGTTTTGCCGAGGCAGGTGAGCACGTCGTCGGCATCGAGGTAAACGCACGTCGCGTGGCGCAACTGCGCTGCGGCGAGTCATACATCGAGGACGTGCCGTCCGAGCAGCTGCGAGCGGTCGCTGACCGCTTCGAGCCGACGACGCGGATCGCCGCGCTGGCCAAGGTCGACGCGATCATCGTGTGCGTCCCGACGCCGCTGACGCCGAACCGCGAGCCGGACCTCACGCCGCTGGTCGACGCGTGCCAGTCGATCGCCACCGTCTTGCAGGCGGGGCAGCTCGTGGTCCTGGAGTCCACGACCTACCCGGGCACGACCCGCGAGCGGGCGCTGCCGATCCTCGAGGAGTCCGGCCTGCGCGCCGGGGTGGACTTCCACCTGGCCTTCTCGCCCGAGCGCGTCGATCCGGGCCGTACGGACTGGACGCTGAAGACGACGCCCAAGATCGTCGCCGGCCTCACCGAGACCTGCGGCAACGCGGCCGAGGCGCTCTACGCGCTCGTCTGCGACCAGCTGGTGCGCACCTCCGAACTGGAGAGCGCCGAGATGGCCAAGCTGCTGGAGAACATCTTCCGCTCGGTCAACATCGCGTTGATCAACGAGATGGCCGAGCTCGCAGACCGGATGGGCATCGACATCTGGGAGGTCATCGACGCGGCCTCGACCAAGCCCTATGGCTTCATGCGCTTTGAGCCGGGCCCTGGCATGGGCGGCCACTGCCTCCCCGTCGACCCCTTCTACCTCGCCTGGAAGGCGCGCGAGCACGACTTCGCCACCGAGTTCATCGAGCTCGCCGGCAAGGTCAACCAGCACGCGCCCTATCTCGCGGTCGAGAAGGTTGAGCTCAAGCTCAACGACATGGGCATGCCCGTGAAGGGCACCCGCATCGGCATCCTCGGCGTCTCCTACAAGGGCGGCGTCGGCGACATCCGCGAGAGCCCGGCGCTGAAGATCATCAAGCGCCTCGGCGAGCTGGGGGCGGAGATCGCCTACCACGACGAGTACGTGCCCGAGCTGACGCAGTTCGACCTCCAGAGCACCACGCTCGAGCAGGTCGCCGAGTTCGCCGACCTGCTCGTGATCGTCACCGCCCACCCGGGCATCGATCACATCGGGATCGCCGACCAGCACGAGGTCGTCGACCTCCGCGGGGTCACCCGCCGCCAGCGCGTGCAGGCCCGTCCGCCTCAGCGCGTGTCCCTGAAGTCCGTCCAGGCGGCCTGAGGTCACATCATGAAGCGTCTGCTGATCATCGCTGACCATTCGCTGGTCGTCCACGCCATCCGCCTGGCCCTGCGCCAGACCGCCGGCTTCAAGGTCGTCGGCTTCATCGACGGCCGCCAGAGCGCCCAGCCGCATCTGCTGGAGGCGCAGCCCGACATCGTCCTCGTCGACGACATGCACGTCCGCCAGCACGCGCTCGACCGCCTCCGCGAGGTCACCGAGCACGCGCCGAACGCCAAGGCGCTGCTGCTGTCGGGCCAGATGGACGAGGAGTCGCTCGACGAGGTCTTCGAGGCCGGCGCCACCGCCGTCCTCTCCAAGGCCGTGCACCCGGTCGCGCTCGGCACGCTGCTGCGCGAGGTCGTCCAGGAGAACATCGTGCACCGTCCGCGGCGCACGCGGTCGGCCGTGATCGCCGAGGACTGCCCGCTGACGACTCGTGAGCTGGAGATCCTCCGCCTCGCCTCGCAGGGCTACACCAACGGGCGCATCGCCCGTGAGCTTTGGGTGACCGAGCAGACGGTCAAGTTCCATCTGTCAAACACCTACCGCAAGCTCGGGGTCGCCAACCGCACCGAGGCCAGCCGCTACGCGCACCTCCACGATCTGGTGGTGCCGCATGAGCAGCTCGCGTCCTGACGGCGCGACGGTCGCTCTCGCGCCCAAGCGGGCGCGCTCGGCGCGTCCCGAGCGGCAGCTGCCCCCGTTGGAGAACGGGCGGACAGCGCTGCTGGCGCTCACCGATGCCTTCGCGCTGTTCGTCGCGGGGGTAGCGACCTTCACGTTCGCCAATCAGATCGCCGGGCCCGCCATCGTCTCGCCGCAGTGGGCGACGGCGCTGCTCGCCCTCGCCGCGCTGGTCGGCTGGGTCGCGCTCTTTACGATCTACGGCCTCTACGAGCGCCAAAGCTCGACGATCGTCGCTTCGACGTTCGACGAGACCGCGACGATGCTCAACGCGCTGCTGGCCGGCTCGCTGATCATGCTGCTCGCGGGCCAGGCCCTGCAGAAGGTCGCCTCGATCAAGGTCTACTCGCCGTCGGAGGCCGTGCTGTTTTTGACCTTCGCGCTGGCGCTCGTGCCCGCCGCGCGCTGGACGCTGCGCAACCGCTTCTTGTACGGCTTCGTCCGGGCACGCCGCACGCTGATCGTCGGCGCCGGAGCGACCGGCCGCCTGATCGAGTCCAAGATCGCCGCGCATCCCGATTACAACCTGGAGGTCGTCGGCTTCCTCGATGATTCGGCAGCCGGCAACGGCGCCGACGTCCTCGGCTCGGCCGCTGACCTCACGCGCGTCATCGACGAGCACGAGATCGACTGGGTCGTCCTCGCGGGCGCCGACAGCGCGCACCACTACGAGGAGACGCTCGAGATGGTCCGGCGCGTCCGCCGCCCGGACGTCCACCTCTCGATCGTCCCGACCTACTTCGAGCTCTTCGCGTCCAACGCGACGATCGAGGACCTCCAGGGCATCCCGGTGGTCAGCCTGCCGCCGATGCGCCTGTCGCGCAGCGCGCGGATCCTCAAGCGCTCCTTCGACCTGACTGCATCGCTGCTCGGCCTGCTGGCCGTCAGCCCGGTGCTGCTCGTCGCGGCGATCGCGATCAAGCTCGACAGCCGCGGCCCCGTCTTCTTCCGCCAGGTCCGCAACGGCCGCGGGGGCAAGGCCTTCAAGATCATCAAGTTCCGCTCGATGGTCGACGGTGCGGAGGGCCAGCGCTTCGAGCTGGCCCACCTCAACCAGATGGACGGGCCGCTCTTCAAGATCCAGGCCGACCCGCGCATCACGCGCACCGGCGCGTTGCTGCGCAAGTGGCGCATCGACGAGCTTCCGCAGCTGTGGAACGTCGTGCGCGGTGAGATGAGCCTGGTGGGTCCGCGCCCGTTCGTGGTGCACGAGGCCGACAAGATCACTGGCTGGGCGGGACGCCGGCTGGAGTCGCTGCCCGGGATCACCGGCCTTTGGCAGGTGCTGGGCGGCAACGACCTCTCCTTCGAGGAGATGGTGAAGCTCGACTACGTGTACACGACCAACTGGTCGCTCTGGTGGGACATCAAGATCCTGTTCCAGACGCTGCCCGTGGTCCTCGGCCGACGGGGTGCTTACTGATGCAGGTCTTCGTGATCCCGGCGTTCAACGAGGAGGAGAACCTCCCGCGCCTGCTGCACGATCTTGAAGAGCGTCCGATGCTGTGGTCAGGCGGGCACGTGATCGTCGTCGACGACGGCTCCAGCGATGGCACCGTCGCCGTGGCTCAGGCCTACGACGGCCCCGTGCCGCTGATCCTCGTCCGCCAGATCCGCAACCAGGGCGCCGGGCGCGCGTTCGACCGCGGCTTCCGCTTCGCACTGGAGCTGTGTGACGACGACGACCTGATCGTCACGCTGGAGTCCGATACCACCAGCGACCTCGACGCGCTCGAGGCGATGCTGGCGGAGGCCCGCAGCGGCGCAGACGTCGTCCTGGCCTCGGTGCACGCCGCCGGCGGCGAGATGGTCGGCGCGGGCAAGTTCCGCGAGTCGCTCTCGCGCGCCGCCTCGACGGCGGTCCGCGTGACCGCCGGCATCGACGCCAGCACCGTCTCCTCGTTCTTCCGCGTCTACCGCGCAGGGATGCTGCGCACCGCCTACGAGCGCCACGGCAGCGCCTTCATCCGCGAGGGCGGCTTCGCCTGCAAGGCCGAGATCCTCGGCAAGCTGTCGCGCATGGACGCCGGCATCGTCGAGGTGCCCGTGGACCTCGACGCCTCGCGACGCATCGGCGAGTCCAAGCTGAAGGTCCTGCCGACGATGGCGGGCTACACGCGCCTGATGGCACGCCAGGTGGCGACCCGGATGCGAGCAAGCGCATGACGCGCCCCAGCGTCGGCATCATCGGCGGCGGCCTGCTCGGCCTCACGACCGCCTACCGCCTGGCCCAGGCCGGCATCGCCGTCTCGGTCTACGAGCGTGACGGCCAGCTCGGCGGCCTCGCGGGCACGGCCGATCTGGGCGGGATCCCGGTCGACCGCTACTACCACGTCGTGCTGCCGACCGATGAGCGCGTCCGCTCGCTCGCGGCCGAGGTCGGCATCGGCGAGGACCGGTTCCGCTTCCGGACGACGCGCGTCGGCTTCTACCAGCAGGGCCAGCTCACGTCGATGTCCTCGCCGCGCGAGCTGCTGACCTTCCCGGGCCTGAGCCCGATCGACCGCGTGCGCCTCGGCGCCTTCGCGGCGCGCTGCCAGCTCAAGAGCGACAACTCCGACCTCGAGTCGCTGTCGCTGGAGACGTGGCTGCGCAAGATCTGCGGCGATCGCCTTTGGGAGCGCCTGTGGCGCCCACTGCTGGACTCCAAGTTCGACGGCCAGTACGACGACCTGCCCGCGACCTACCTGTGGGCGCGCACGCGCCGCATGTCGGCCACGCGCGACAAGGCCGCTCGCGAGGTCATGGGGACCATCGACGGCGGCTACCAGGTGCTCGTCGACGCGCTGGCGCGCGAGATCCGCGCGCTCGGCGGCGAGGTCTCGCTCAACACCGATGTGCAGTCGGTGCCGGCCGCCGGCGGTCGCGCCCTGGGCGTCGTCATCGACGGCACGCTGCGCCCCCACGACTACGTCGTCACGACGCAGCTGCGCCCCGGGCTGCAGGGCCTGCTGGCCCCGGAGCTCGAGCGCACGCTCGGCGCCGATCCCAACCGCTACCTCGGCGTCGTCTGCGTCGTCGCGCGCCTGAGCAAGTCGATCAGCCCGTACTACGCGCTGAACATCACCGACCGCCGGATCCCGCTGACCACCGTCGTCGAGACGACGCACGTCATCGATCCCGAGCGCGCCGGCGGCACGCTGCTCTACGTCCCGAAGTACGTCACGCCTGACAATCCGGATCTCGACCGCCCCGCGGCCGACGTCAAGCGCGAGTACCTCGATCACGTGCGCACGATGTTCCCGGCCCTGCAGCCGTCAGACATCCTCGCCTCGCAGCTCGCACGCGCTCGTGTCGCCGAGCCGATCCACACGGTCGGCGCCGTGCGGCCGACCGCTGAGAGCCTCTTCCCGGCGCCTGGTCTGGCCACGGCGTCCTCGGCACACATCTACCCCGAGCTGGTCAACGGCCAGGCGGTGCTCGGCGTCGCCCAGACGCTCATCGCCGGTCTGCTCGAGCGTGTCGGCTCCGAACAGCGCGAGGAGCAGGCGGCGTGAGCGCGCAGGCGCCACCCAGGCCCATGCCTCGTGCAGCTGCCCCCACCGTGACGCGCGAGCGCGCGGTCGCCCTCACTTCCGAGCGCGTGGCGATCGCCGTCGTCGCGTTCGTCGGGCTGGCTCTGCTGGTCCTGACCTGGAACCGCTGGGGCGACCTGACGATGGACACGGGCTATGACCTCGTGGCCGCCGGCAAGGTTTCCCATGCCCACGCGCCTTACGTCGACTACGACTACTACTACGGCCCGCTCGGCATCTTCATGCTGGGCGCGCTGTACGAGGTGTTCGGGATCGCAGTGTGGCCGTCGGTGGCCCTCGGGCTCCTGCTGGCCGTCGCTGGCATCACGCTCGGCTACGTGCTGGCGCGCCGGTTCGTCGAGCCCGCCGCGGCCGCCGTCGTCGGCGTCTGCTGCGCGGTGCCGGCGTTCTCCTCGGCCAACATCTCCTGGGTCCAGCCGCACACGCTGGGCGCGCCGCTCGGCGTCTTGGCCTGCGTGGCCGCCGTCCTCTGCGCGGCGCGCTTCGCGCAGACCGCCGGGGCGCGCTGGCTGGTGGCGACCGGTGCGGCCATCGGTGCCGCCACGCTGACCCGCCCCGAGGCCGTCGGCACCGCGGTGCTGGCGATCGGCGGCTGGCTGGTCGTGCGCTTCGTGCTGGCGAGCGATCGCCGCGCGGTGCTGCGCGAGGCCGCGACCATCGCCGGCGTGGCGCTGGTGATTCCGGTCGTGGTCTACGGCGCGTTTTTGGCCGGCGGCAGCCTCAGCCTCAACGCGCTGATCCACAACAACATCTTCCCGCGCGGTCTGCTCGACAAGTCCGTCTCGACGGTCTACGCCGATCTGGCGCCGCGCACGGCCAGCAGCTTCGCCGCGCTGATCGGCAAGACACTGCTCTACGCCGCCGGCGTGGGCGCGATGATCGTGGTCGCGCGCATCATCGACCTCGGTGGTCGTCGCCGCACGATCGCGCTCGCGGTGCTGGGGACCGGCGTCGTCCTGTTCCTCGCCGTGCTCGTCGCACGGCCCGACACGGTGCGCTTCTATCTCAAGGCCGCCTTCGCGTGGATGCCCGCCGGCGCGGCGATCGCTGCCGCCGTCCTGACCGTCGCTGCGCTGCGCGGTCGCCGCGACGCGCGCGGTTGGGCGCCGCAGGCGCAGCTCGAGCTGCTGCTCGCGCTCGCGCTCGTCGGCTTCTCCTACAGCTTGTACGCCAAGTTCTGGCCGATCCCGAGCAAGACGTTTGCCGAGAGCTCGTCCTACGCGATGCCGTTCATCGCGACGTTCCTGGTGTGGCTGCACGTCTCCGTGCTCCCGCGCCGGTTCTCCGGCAACGCCGCGACGCTCCGCGCCGTGGGCCTCGGCTGGGTTGCGATGGTCGCGGCCGCGCTGGTCGTCATCCAGGTCTCCGATGCGCGCGAGGAGAGCTACACCGTCCACGGTCCCGGCGGCAGCATCCGCGCCACCGCGACCGACGGCCCGGTCTATCAGCAGGCGATCAACATCATCGAGCGCAACACGGCCCGTTCGGAGCCGATCCTGCTGGCCCCGCAGATGACGGCGTTGTACATCATGTCGCGCCGCGACGATGTGCTGCCGGCGCTCTCGCTGCTGCCCGGCGCGCTGCAGACGCCGGCCGACGAGGACCGTGCGATCCGCCAGCTCGAGCACCAGGACCTGCGCCTGGCGATCATCGATCGCAACCCCCTTCCCCGCTACGAAAGCGGTGCCTTCGGCACCGGCTATGACCGCCGCATCGGCGCGTGGCTGCGCAAGAACTTCACGCACATCTCGACCCTCCGCGGCGCTGCCGACGGGTCGAGCGACCCTCGTACTCTCGACGTCTGGCTTAGGAGGACGCTATGACCAACCCCGCCACGGTGGGCATTACGGGTGTGGCCGGTTTCATCGGATCGCACCTCGCTGAGCGACTGCTCGCAGAAGGCCGTTCGGTCGTCGGCATCGACGACTTCTCGCACGGCTCGCCGAGCAACATGGACACGTTCCGTGACCACCCGAACTTCACGTTCCTGGAGCTGGACTGCCGTGACGCCCTGCGCGTCCGCCGCACGTTCGGTGACTGCGATGCGCTCGTGCACCTCGCGGCCGAGAAGATCCCGAGGTACGGCGGAGCGCTCAAGACGCTGCAGGCCAACGTCGCCGGCGCCGAGTCGCTCTACGAGGCCGCGCTGGCCCTCGACATCCCGGTCCTGGTCGCCTCGACCTCCGATGTCTACGGCAACGCGACGCCGCCCTTCGCTGAGGACGCCAACCTGACGCTGGGTCCGCCCACCACACGGCGCTGGGCGTACGCGACCTCCAAGCTCTACGACGAGCACGTCGCCCTTGCGATGGCCGCCGAGCAGGGCCTGAAGGTCAAGATCATGCGCTTCTTCGGCTCCTACGGCCCGCGCAACAACCCGTCGTGGTGGGGTGGCCCGCAGGCCGCCTTCTTCGAGATCCTGCTCGACGGCAAGCTGATGGAGATCCACGGCGACGGACGGCAGATCCGCACGTTCACCTACGTCTCCGACACGGTCGACGGCGTGGTCCGCACGCTGGACTGCGATGAGGCCGAGGGCGAGATCCTCAACATCGGCGGCGAGGAGCCGACGACGATCTACCGGCTCGCCCACGAGTGCCAGGCGGCGCTCGGCATGACGGGCCCGCTGCGCGCGACGATGGTCCCTTACGAGGCCATCGGCGGCAAGTACCAGGACGTCCGCGTCCGCATCCCCGACACGACCAAGGCCGCGCGCATGCTCGGCTTCCGCGCAACCGTGGGCCTCGCCGAGGGCCTGGCCGTCACCGCTGACTGGCACCGCGCTCGTCGCGACGCGCTCGAGACCGCTGGTCTCGACGTGGCCAGCGTGGCCTAGCAGTACCAGCGCACTCCGAACCCGATTGACCGAGAAGGCGAACCTTATGAAGCGCTACCTGACGATCCTTTTGGCCGCGGCCGCGGCAGCAGTGGTCTTTGCACCAACGCTGGCGCACCCCGCGCTGACGGCACCTACGGGTGTCACGGCCTTCGCTCAGGATGGCTCTGTCACCATCGCCTGGCAGCCGGTCTCCGGTGCCACGGGCTATCGGGTCTATCGCGGCACGTCGGCGGGCTCCATCACCACGTTGGTGGGCTCGCCGACCAGCGCGAGCTACACCGACACCGCGACCAACAACACGACGTACTACTACGCCGTGACCACCATGGGCGGCGGTGAGTCGGTCAAGTCCTCATCGGCCCAGGCCAAGCCGACCGCGCGCAGCTGCTCGACGGGCAACGCCGTCGTGGTGGAGAACTGTTACCCCGGCTCGACCGGGTGGAAGCTGACAAACGCCGGCCGCGCCTACGACAACGGCATCGAGGGCTTCGCGACCGCGACCAGCATCAACCAGGGCGGCAGCGTCGACCTCAAGGTCAACACGGGTCCCAGCGGTGACAACGTCCCGTACCACATCGACATCTACCGGATGGGTTGGTACGGCGGCAGCCACGGGCGCCTGGTCTCCTCGCTGCCCGGCCTCAAGGGCGTCGCACAGGACTCCTGCCAGGACGGCAGCGGCAACACCGGCCTGCTCGACTGCTCCAACTGGGACACCACGTCGAAGATCACGACGACGACCGCGTGGCCCAGCGGCGTGTACTGGCTGCGCCTCGTGCGCGATGACAACGGCGCCGACAACTCGATCTTGCTCGTCGTGCGCAAGGACGGCAGCACCTCGCAGGTCGTCTACGGCCTTCCCACGTCGACCTACCAGGCCTACAACAACTACGGCGGCAAGTCGCTCTACACCTGGAACAGCTCCGGCGACCCGACGGTCTCGGGCACGGCGCGTGCGGTCAAGGTGTCCTACGACCGCCCGTACACCGAGAGCTACAACGGCCAGGACGACTTCTTCCCCTTCGCCGACATGCCCAACGTGGGCTTCCTCGAGCGTCAGGGCTACGACGTCACCTACATCACGAGCACCGACATGCACACGTCGGGCTCCCAGCTCAACAACCACAAGGCCTACATCTCGCCGGCCCACGACGAGTACTTCTCGACCGAGATGCGCACCGCGGTGACCAACGCACGTACCGCGGGCACGGGCATCTTCTTCCTCGGCTCCAACCAGGTCTACTGGAAGATCCGCTACGAGGCCAGCCCGTTCTCCAGCACCGCCAACCGCGTCGAAGTGGGCTACAAGACCACCGAGAGCGGCGCGACCGACCCGGTCTCTCCGACCGGCACGTGGCGTGACCCGGCGGGTGCCAACCAGCCCGAGAATGCGCTGGTGGGCAACGCGTACGTCGGCGATGACGACAGCCACGTCTGGGGCCTGACGGTCACCGCCGCGCAGGGCAAGACGCGCGTCTGGCGCCACACCGCGCTGGCCAACCAGGCCGCCGGCACGTCGACCGACGTCGGCACCGGGCTCGTCGGCTGGGAGTGGAACGACCGCGTCAGCAACGGCTCAGAGCCGGCGGGGACGACGTCCTTCTTCTCGACGGCGACGACCGGTGAGATCCTGCAATCCGACGGCCACACCTACGCGCCCGGCGCGCCGGGCAAGTCGACGGGCACCTACTACAAGGCCGCCAGCGGCGCTTGGGTCGTCTCCACGGGCACCAACTACTGGAGCCGCGGCCTCGACGTCAACGACGCCGGGACCGGTGAGCCGCGCC
Source organism: Baekduia sp. (assembly GCF_035996765.1). Lineage (NCBI taxonomy): Bacteria > Bacillati > Actinomycetota > Thermoleophilia > Solirubrobacterales > Baekduiaceae > Baekduia > Baekduia sp. The sequence continues at coordinate 24,943 of NZ_DASYJG010000018.1, read as the reverse complement.
TCGACGTTCAGCAGGCGACGACCAACATCCTGTCCGACATGGGCTCGACGCCGACGACGCCGATCTCCGGCATCGTCGCCGACACGACCGGCGCGCCGACGCTGAGCGCCTCGACCCCGACCGCGGGCGCCACCGGCGTTGCGCCGTCGGCCAACATCACCGCGACGATGAGCAAGTCGCTCGATCCGTCGACGGTGACGACCACCAACGTCACGGTGACGCCCACCGCGGGCGGCGCGGCGCTGGCCGCAACCGTCAGCTACGACGACGCCACCCAGAAGATCACGCTCGACCCGACCGGCCAGCTCGACCCCTTCACGGCCTACACGGTCAAGATCAAGGGCGGCAGCACCGGCGTCGCGAGCTGGACCACCCCGGTGGCCGCCGACATCACGTGGACGTTCACCTCGGGCAGCGGTACCCCGCCGACCGTGTTGAGCACCACGCCTGACGCGGGCGCCTCGAGCGTCTCGATCGACGGCAACGTCACGGCGACCTTCGATCGCAGCATGGACGCGACGACCCTGACGGGCACGACGGTCAACCTGCGCTCGGCCGCCGGCACCGCGGTACCGGCGAGCGTGTCCTACAACGCGAGCACCCGGGTCGTGACGCTTGATCCGACCGCGGCGCTGGACCCGACCACGCAGTACGTGGCGACGGTCACCTCGGGCGCGAAGGCCACCGACGGCACGGCGCTTGCCGCTGACGTCTCCTGGACCTTCACGACCGCGACGGCGCTGACGCTGACCACCCGCACGCCGGCGCCGCTGGCGACGGGGATCTCGCCGGGCACACAGGTGCGCGCCGTCTTCTCCACGGCGGTCGACGCCTCAACGCTGACGAGCTCCAGCTTCAAGCTGACCAACAGCGGCGGCACGCAGATCGCGGCGACGATCGGCTACGACGCGACGACGACGGCAGCGACGCTGACGCCGAACGCCGCGCTGGCCCTCGGGACCACCTACACCGTCACGGTGTCGACCGCGGTCACCGCGACCGACGGCACGCACCCGGCGGCAGCCATCAGCTGGACGTTCACGACCGCGGCGACCGCTCCGACGGCGCCGACCGTGACCTCCCTGGACCCGGCGGCCTCGGCCACCGGGGTGGCGCTCGACGCGAGCCTGGCGGCGACCTATGACCGCGCGCTCGATCCGAGCACGGTCACCGGTTCGAGCGTCCTGCTCCGTGACAACCTCAACGCGACGGTCGCCGCGACCGTGTCCTACGACGCGGGCGCCAAGACGATCCGCCTGACGCCGCTGGCCAACCTGGCCGCCGGCAAGGTCTACACCGGCCAACTGACCACGGCGATCCGTGCTGCCGACGGCACGCCGATGGCCGCGGCGGTCTCGTGGACCTTCACGACCGCCGACTGCCCGTGCTCGCTGATGGGCTCGACGGTGCCGACGTCCACCAACAACGACGTCCGCGACGGTCGCGGCGGCACCGGGCCGTGGACCTATGAGATGGGCACCAAGGTGACGCCGTCGGTGAACACCTCGCTCGTCGCGGTTCGCTACTACAAGGATCCGGGCGAGACCGGCACGCACATCGGTCGCGTCTGGAACGCGAGCGGCACGCAGCTGGCCCAGGTCACCTACGACAACGAGAGCGCCTCGGGTTGGCAGCGTCAGGCGCTGACCAACGCGATCACGCTGACGGCGGGCCAGACCTACACGATCTCGGTCGGCCTCAACACAAAGTACGTGCTGACGACGAGCGGCCTCGCCACCCCGGTCACCGCCGGTCCGTGGAGCAGCGTCGCCGGTTCCAACGGCGTCTACGCCGCCACGGCTGGGACGTTCCCGACGTCGAGCTGGAACAACAGCAACTACTTCGTCGACGGCGTCGTCAAGACGCCGGGCTCCAACCGCACGCCGCAGGTCACGACGCGCACGCCGGCCTCCGGGGCGACGAACGTCGACCAGGCGACCACGGTCACGGCGACGTTCTCGACCGCGATGGACGCGGCAACGGTCAGCTCCTCGACGGTCAAGCTGGCGACCGCCGGCGGCACCGCGGTGCCGGCGACGGTGACCTACAGCAGCGCGACGCGCACGGCGACGCTGACGCCGAGCTCACTGCTCGATCCGTCGGCGTCCTACACGGCGACGCTGACGACCGGGCTGCGCTCCGACGACGAGACGGCACTGCCGGCCGCGGTCAGCTGGTCCTTCTCGACCACGAGCAACGCACGGCCGACGGTCTCGAGCACGGTGCCGGTCTCCGGCGCCACCGGCGTCGGGACCACGCAGCCGGTCAAGGCGGTGTTCTCGGTCGCGGTCGATCCGACCACGGTCACGGGCTCGTCGTTCACCCTCACGGGTCCCGGCGGGAGCTCGGTGCCGGCAACGGTCTCCTACGACGCGCCGACGAAGACCGCGACGCTGACGCCGACCGCGGCGCTCTCGGGCACCACGGCCTACACGGCGACGCTGAGCACCGCGATCACCGGAACCAACGGCCAGACGCTGCTCTCGCCGGTCACGTGGTCGTTCACCACGTCGGCCTGCCCGTGCATGACGATGGCCTCGCTGACGCCGGCGGTGACCAACCTCGACGTCCGCGACGGTCGCGGCGGCACGGGTCCCTGGACCTACGAGATGGGCACCAAGATCCAGGTCGTCTCGGCGGCGTCGCTGAACGCGATCCGGTTCTACAAGGATCCGGGCGAGACGGGCACCCACGTCGGAACGCTGTGGGATGCCAACGGCGGCGTCGTCGCCCAGGTGACGTTCACCGGTGAGAGCGCCTCCGGCTGGCAGCAGCAGGCGCTGAGCTCACCCGTGGCGCTGTCGCCGAACGCGACCTATGTCGTCTCGGTTGGCTTCAACACCAAGTTCACGATGACCTCCGGTGGCCTGGCCAACATCCTCTCCAGCGGACCGCTGCAGACGATCGCGGGCGGCAACGGGGTGTACGGCAACTCGGCCGGGACGTTCCCGACCGGCTCCTACGCGTCGAGCAACTACTTCGTCGACGCTGTGGTGCAGTGAGCGCCGCAACCCTCACCGAGATCGATCCCGCCCCCGAGGCCGTCGCGAACATCGCGGCGGTCGAGGAGGCGGCGGCGAGCCGCGCGCCGGGCGCCCTGCTGATGTCGGCGGGGACGGTGGGCTCCGGCCTACTGGCCTACGCGTTCAACGCGGTCGCCGCACGGACGCTGGGCCCTGACGCCTACGGGCCGATCGCGGTCCTCTGGGCGGCGATGTTCCTCGTCGCGGTCGTGCTCTTCCGTCCCGTCGAGCAGACGCTGTCGCGTGCGGTCGCCGAGCGCACCGCGGTGGGACAGGACGCCCGACCGGTCGTCCGGCCCGTCGCGGCGCTGGCGGTCGCCACGGCGCTGGCGGCGATCGCCGCCTGTGCGGTGGCGTGGGGTGCGATCACCGATCGGCTCTTCGACGGCCAGTCGATGCTCACCGCGATGCTCGTTGTCGGCATCGCCGGCTACGGCGCGTCGTACTTCGTCCGCGGGCTCGTCGGCGGCCGGCGCTGGTACGCCGGCTACGGCGTGCTGCTGCTCGCCGACGGCGGCGTGCGGCTGGCGCTCGTGCTGCCGCTGTACGTGTGGGCGTCGAGCTCGCTGGCGGCGGCAGCGCTGGCAGCCGCGGCGATCGCCGGTGCGGTCGCACCGCTCGTGCTGCGCGGACGCACGACGATCACCCACCTCTCGGGCACGGAGGCCGGCGCCCCGTTCCGGCTGGGAAGCGCCGCGGGCTTCGCAGCGTCGACCATGGTGCTCGCGGCGGGCGACCAGATCCTGCTCAGCGGCGGTCCGGTCCTCGTCATGCTCCACGGGGGCGAGAACGCCAGCAAGGCGGCGGGCCTCGTGTTCGCCGCGACGATGCTCGTGCGCGCGCCCGCCTATCTCTTCCAGGGCGTGGCCGCCGCGCTGCTGCCCAACCTCACGACGATGCTCGCCCAGGACGACGAGCACGGCTTCCGCCGCGCGGTCGCGCGCACCGTCGCGATCCTCGCGGCGTTCGCCGGCCTGATGGTGCTCGGCGCCTTCGCGGTCGGCCCGACCGTGATGGGCATCCTCTACGGCGACGGCTTCGACGCCGGGCGCACCGAGCTGGCGCTGTTGGCCGCGGGCGCGGGCGGCTACCTCGTCGCCGCGACGCTCTCCCAGGCCGCGCTGGCGCGCGACGAGGCCGTCGGCGCCGCCGCGATCTGGGCGGCCTCGGCCGCGATCTTCGTCATCCTCGAGCTCACGCTCTCCGGCGACGCGCTGATGCGCGTGGCGCTGGCGTTCTGCGTGGCGACGCTCTGCAACGCCGCGGCGTTCTGGGCGCTCTCGTTCGTCCGCCGCACCGGAGCACGGACCGCTCCGAACCTGCGCCTTGCGGCCGCAGATGCCGATCAGTGACCATGGAACAAGGACAGTGACCATGCGCGTCTCCGTGATCATCCCCACCAAGAACGGCGCACGCCGCCTGCCCGACCTGTTCGCCGCGCTGGCGGCGCAGACCGTCGGTCGCGACGCCTTCGAGGTGCTGGTCGTCGACGATGGGTCGACCGACGACACCGCCGCGGTCGTGGAGGCCAGCGGCATCGCGCGTGTCGTCAGCGCCGGCCGCTCGCTCGGCCAGGGTGGGGCGACGAACCTGGGCATCGAGCACGCCCGCGGCGAGATCGTCGCGTTCACCGATGACGACACGGTCCCGGCGCCCGATTGGATCGAGCGCGGCCTGGCCGCGGTGGCGGCATCGCCGTCGGGCCTGGTCGCCGGTCACGTCGAGCTGATGCTCGAGGACCAGCCGACGGTCCCGGCGCTGATGGACTTCGGGCGCGGGTACCTGGACCAGCGCTCCTACGTCGACGACGGCTTCGGCGCGACCGCCAACCTCTGGGCGCGCCGCGAGGTGCTGGCGCAGATGGGCGGCTTTGACGCTGGTGCCGCATGGCAGACGCACGACCGCGACTTCGGTGAGCGCGCGCGGCTGGCGGGCCTGACGATGGTCTACGCGTCCGACGCGATCGTTCGCCATCCCACACGCGACCGCGCACGCGACCTCGCGAAGGTCGCCTACCGGCTCGGCCTGGGTGCGGCGTGGCTGCGGGTCAACGGCCGTGGGGAAGTCCGCGAGCGCTCCCCGGAGTGGACCCGTGTCCGCTATTGGATCCCGTGGCGTTCGATCTGGGGCATCGAGCGCCTGCAGGAGCGGGGGCACGCGACGACGCGCCTCGAGCGCCTCCAGTTGCGTGCCGTTCAGTACGCCTGCCTCCAAGTCCCGCTCGTCGCCGGCTCGCTGCGCGGGTCCTGGCAGCAGACGCGCGGCGTTCGCTGACCGCCGTCTCGTTCGATGCCTCGCTCTCGCTCCCTCCTGGTGGTGGGCCTGCTGGCCATCGTCGCCGCGGCCGTCGGAGGCCTGGCCGGCGCGCGCTGGCTGGCCGGCGACTCGTCGCGCGTGATGCCGCCGATGCCCGTCACCACGCCGGCCGACGATCTGTCGGCGGTGCCCCGGAACCTGCCGCCGGCCACGCTCTTCGTCGCCCCCGGCGGCGACGACGCGGGCTCGTGCAGCGCCGGCGCCCCGTGCGCCACGTTCGACGCCGCCTACCACCGGGCGCGCCCGGGCCAGGTGGTCCAGTTGGCGGGGGGCGACTACCGCTCCCAGACGCTGACGCCGGACCCGGCCAAACGCGGCACCGGGTGCGAGAGCGACGGCGATCTCGACGCGTGCGTGATCCTGCATCCGGCGCCGGGCGCGCACGTGATCGTCGATGACCTCGACTTCGGCGACAACTACAAGAACGCCGGCCCTGCCGGCCTGGCGATCGTGGCCGACCGGCCGCGGGCGCTGACGACCGTCTCCACCAACTTCAACCAGGCGCGGGAGATCGCGCTCTGGGGCATCGACCACCGCAACATCTACGTCACCGGTGGGCGCGACATCGCGATCCGCGGCGGTCGCATCGGCGGGCAGACCTCGCGTGACGGCCTCCATCCCGAGATCCAAGGCGTCTACGGCAGCGAGCCGGCGATCGTGCCGACGCGGCTGACGATCGAGAACGTCCTCTTTCACGACATCAACACGACGAGCCCGACGGCGCACGTCGACTGCCTGCAGATCGAGAGCGGGACCGACCTCGTGATCCGGGGCAACCAGTTCGTGCGCTGCGGCAGCACCGGGCTGCGGGTCTCCTATGGCGGCGGGGCCAACGAGAACCCGCCACGCCATCTGCTGATCGAGGACAACGTCTTTCGCAGCTGTCTCGACACCCCGGTGTCGGCGTGCTACTACGCCGCGCAGGTCGGGATCGGCCACGACGTGCTGGTGCGCCACAACACCGCCGAGCAGGAGTTCCAGCCGTCGGGCGATCCGCAGCTTGCCAGCGACGTGCGTTACGTCAACAACCTCGCGCCGGGGGTGGCGTGCGAGTCGGGCGTCTCCTACGTCGGCAATCGCTGGGTCAAGGGCACCTGCTCGTCCAGCGACCGTACTGTGGCGATGAGCAAGATCGAGGCGGCACTGCGCTGGCCGTCCGCCGGCCGCCCGGCCGGCGCACGCACACCGCTGGCGGTCGGCTGACCGGCGTAGGCTGCGCGGCCGATGAGCAGCACCGTTGACGTCGTCGTCGTGGCCCACGCCAGCCGCGACACGCTGCGCACCTGCGTCGCGCCGCTGGCGGGCGCGCCGGGCGTGCACGTGATCGTGGTCGACACGGCCTCGGCCGACCCGGCGTTTGACACGGTGCAGGGGCTGCCGGGGCTGGATCTCGTCCACGCCGAGCGCAACGGTGGTTTCGCCTACGGGTGCAACCTCGGGACGGCGCGGGGGAGCGCGCCGTATGTGCTGCTGCTCAACCCCGACGCAGCGCTGGAGGCGGCCGAGTTGGCCAAGCTCGTCGCGGTGCTGGAGGGCGATGCGCGCGTTGGGCTAGTGGCGCCGCGGATCGTTGACGAGGAGGGCGAGCTCCAGCGCAGCGCCCGCCGCTTCCCGCGCCTGCGCTCGGCGCTGTCAAAGGCGCTGCTGCTGCATCGGTTCTGGCCGAACGCGGCGTGGAGCGACGATCTCGTACACGCGGCGTCGGCCTATGAGCGTGCATGGGACCCCGAGTGGGTCTCGGGCGCGTGCATGCTCGTGCGTCGGGATGTGCTGGAGGCGCTCGGTGGGTTGGACGAGGGCTTCTTCATGTATGCCGAGGACACCGATCTGTGCTGGCGGATCTGGGACCGCGGGCTGCGGGTGCGGTTTGAGCCGGATGCGGTGGTGGTGCACGGGGGTGGGCACTCGGCGCCGCGCAGCCAGCTGCGGGTGGCGGATGTGCGGAGCCACATTCGCTATGTGATTCTGCGCGATGGTGAGGTCGCCGCGCGGTGGGTCGCGTTGGCGGTGGCGTTGGATGAGCTGACGCACTTGCTGCTGCGGGCCCGTCGGCCGGGCTATGCGCGCGGCCATTGGGCCGGGCTGCGCGCGGCGCTGGCGGCGGCGTGGTCGCCGGCGCGCTGCGCGAAGCTGGCGGGGCGCTCGCCGTTTGGGTGATGCGTCTGGGCGCTGGCGTTTGTGGCGCTCAGTTCGCGGCGTGGTTTGGGTGCGCGGCGTGGTTCGTCGGCATCGAGGGAGTGAGAGCGGAGCGGCACCTCGGGGCGGGGTCCGTCGTCCGTTGGCGCCTGGGCCGGGGGATCGAGGTCGCTCTAGCCCCGGTATGTGGGGGAGAAGCGACCCGGATCGCGGCTCGGAAGATCCGGGTCGTCTTATGACTGCGTGGTGATCATTTGGCGACCCGGATCCCTCCCAGGCGCTGGCGGATGACCGGAGGCGGTTGTGCGGCGAACGCCTTCACCCCCTCGATGCCGACAGACCACGTGGCGCGGCGCGATCAACGCCCGCGCTGGGCGCCGCTGACGCCTCAGGCCACGGACGTCGACGTCGACGCGGCTAACGGTGCGCCGCTAACGCCCAGCACCACGTCGATCGTCTCCGCCAACCTCCGCGTGAGCTCGCGGCGCTCGTAGGGCGCCACCGCGTCGGCGTTCGCTTCCGGTAACGCCGCACCCGACCGCGCGCGCTCGATCGCCGAGCGCAGGAGCGCGGCCATCTCGTTGACATCCGCCGGCCGGCAGAAGTCGGCCGTGCCGACGGCGCCGAGGATGTCGCGGACATCGCCGTCGGGGACCGCGGCCAGGATCGGCCGCCCCGAGGCGAGGTACTCATAGGCCTTGCCCGGGACGAGGCCGGCCTTGTGGCCCAGCGCCAGGTCGTGCATCGGCAGGAAGAGCAGGTCGGCGGTGCGCACGAGCGCCAGCGTCTCCTCGTGGGAGAGGTAGCCGAGCAGGCGCGGGAACTCCGAGCCTTCTGCGATCTCGCGATCGGCGTCGGTCAGCACGCCCGCGAGGTGGACCTCGACGCCCTTGACGAGCGCCGGATCCGACGCCTTCAACCGCTCCAAGGCCTTGAGCAGGTAGACATGCGAGCGCGGCAGGAAGTCGACGTGGGGGGTCACCCCGCCGAGCCAGCGGCGTACGCGCTTGCGGCGGCGCAGGCGCAGGCCGGTCGTCGTGTGCATCGTGCCGGTGTGGACGATCCGGAAGGTGCCGTCGTCCTCGCGCGCCGGCATCGGACCATCGAAGTCGGCGGCGTCGAAGCCGTTGGTGATCGATACGACGATGCGCGAGGCCAGCTCTGGGAACTCGCGCGTCAGCCGCGCGGCGGCCTCGGGCGTGTTCATCACGATCGCCGCGGCGGTCGCCAGCTGCCGGCGCATCCGCCGCTTGTCGATGCGGTGGTGCAGGCCGGTCGGATACAGCCACATCTCGTCCAGCGCCCACGGGTCCTGGAGGTCGGCGATCCACGGGATGCCGAGCCGCTCTGACAGCGTGATCGCCGTCTGCGCCGTCTCATACGGGACCAGCGATGCGAGGATCGCGTCGCAGGAGCGGCCGGCCTCCAGGCCGGCGCGCAGCGAGCCGTCCAGCCACCAGCGCAGGTGCGGGTCGGGGCGGTCGATGATGCCGTTGACCAGCCGCGATGTCCCGGTGTCGCCGCCGGGCTCGGGGCCCTGGACCCGGTGGGTCTCCAGGTCGGCGAGCGCCGGGTCGGCGATCGTCGCGTCCAGCGGGCTCCAGCGCGCGTCGCGCGTGCCGGTGCCGGTGATGACGACGGGGTCATAGCCATAGCTGCGCAGGTGCTCGGCAAAGCGCCGGTTGCGCTGCACGCCGCCGCCGCCGACCGGTGGGTAGTGGTAGGCGAGGAAGAGCAGGCGGCGCATCAGGCAGTCGCCGTCAGACGTTGCAGGGTGGCGCGCAGCTCGTCTACCAGTGGGCCGTTGACCGGGCCGACGGCCGCTCGGGTCAGCAGTCCGTCGGCCTCAGAGAGCACGGCGCGGTGCAGCGCGGCCTCGTCCTCGACGAAGGTCACCTCGCCACGCTCATGCAGGCGCCGGCCGAGCTCGATCTGATGATCGTCGACCGCCTCGCCGAGTCCGACGCGCCGCGGCAGGACCACGGGGCGCTTGCCGCAGCGGTGCGCGAGCAGGATCGAGCCGACGCCGGCGTGGGCGACGACGATCCGGGCCGCCGTCATGTGGCGAGTCATGTCCTCCCACGGCATGAACGCCTCCCAGAGGCCACGGCCGTGAACCTCGGTCGATGAGCCGTGCTGCACGATCAGATCCTCGTCACCGGGCATGTCGCGAGCTGCGCGGACCAGACGGTCAAAGCCCTGCTCGTTGGTTCCGGTCGTGACGAAGATCATGCGGCGGTGGCTAGGTTGCTGCCCTCGTAGCGGGCCCCGCGCACAGACTCGGCGAGCTCGGGCCATTGGACGAAAAGATCGGACGCGACGGGCTTGATCATCCGGCCCGACAGCGACAGCGAGCTGATGCGGGTGACGCTCTCAATGTAGACGACGGGGATGCCCATCAGCTTGCCCAGCCACGCGAACGGGACGGCGACGCCGGCGCCGGTCGAGACGATCGCGCGCGGGCGCTCACGGCGCAGCACCCGGAAGGCCAGGTACGAGTTGCGCAGCAGGTTGGAGATGTTGCGGTTGGTCGGCCCGAAGGCGTAAAGCACGCGCTCGTCGGCCAGCAGCGCGCGGGCATCGGGCTTGTCGAAGGTCACCCAGACCCGCGGGAACGTGGCGAACGCCTCAGTAAGCCCCACGAGCTGCAGCAGGTGGCCGCCGGAGGAGCACACGAGCAGCAGCGGGCGATGCTCGCCGGCAGGACGGGATCGGGACAGTCCATCCATCAGGGACATACCACCCATCATCCGCCCTCTCGCGCGCGCGGGCCCCGGGACTTCGGGGGGGTCGGGACTAACCATTCGTCTAGGCCTCGGCGGGGACGGGTAGGGATGCGGGGGCCAGATCACTGCGGCCCTTGCGACGCGCTCGGAGATCCTTGACTTCTTCGAGGATCTCCGGCTGGCGCCAAGCGGCCAGGGCGGCGAAGACGACGGCGCCGATGAGGACGCAGGCCAGGAGCCGCAGTGGCCCGGGCACATCGGCCTGTACGAGGCCGTAGTGGGCGCCGAGCACGACGAGCCCCATGCCCGCGGAAGCCTCAAAGACGCCCGCGACCGCCTCCAGGAACCGCCACGGCGACATCCCGACCGCGCGCGAGGTCAGCAGCAGGTAGGACGGCTCGATCAGGGTGGTGGAGATGCTGTAGCCGACCGCGACGCCGACGATCCCCCAGTGCAGGCCGACGACGAAGGCCGTGAGGTGGGCGACGAAGAAGACGACCGTCCACCGGAAGATCGCGCGGGCGTGGCCCAGCGCCTCCAGGATCCCCGTGTTGAGGCTCTGCAGCGACTGCAGGATGCCGACCCACGCCAGGACCTGGATGACCGTCGTCGCCTCGTGCCACTTGGAGCCGAGCACGAGGTTGACGAAGTCGCCGGCGACGATCGCCAGCCCGACCAGCGACGGGACCGTCACGGCCGCGACCATCCGCGTGATCCGGATCCAGCCCTCGCCGATCCGCTCCTTGTCGTTCTGGATGCGCGAGAACGCGGGGAAGACGACGTCCTGGATCGGCGCCGCGATCCGGCTGAACGGCACCAGGATCACGTTGTAGGCGATGGCATACGCGCCCAGCGAAGCGGCGCCGACGAAGCGCCCGATCAGCAGGTTGTCGCTGTTGCGATGCAGGTAGTACAACAACCGGTGGCCGAAGATGTAGGTGCTGAAGCCGGCCATGCTCTTCAGCGAGGCGAAGGAGAACTGGAACCTCGGCCGCCACGGCGACATCGTCCACAGCAGCAGCGTCGAGAAGATGCTCAGGCTCAGCGCCTGCAGGATGATCGCCCACGAGCCGCCCCCCAGTGCCGCGGAGGTGATGCCGACCGCGGCGCCGCCCACCGTCGCGATCATCATCCGCGTCTCGAGCACCTTGAAGCTCAGCTCGCGGTTGAGCAGCGACTCCTGGACCGTCGACAGCGACGTCGTCAAGAAGATGAAGGACATGACGCGAAACAGCGGCTCGACCTGCGGCTCGTTGTAGAAGTCGGCCAACGGGCCGGCGCAGACGAAGCCCAGGGCGGTGAAGAAGACGCCGAAGAGCGTGCAGGCCCAGAAGGCCGTGCTTTTGTCGAGCTCGGAGATCTCCTTGCGCTGGATCAGCGCCGCCCCGAAGGCGAGGTCGGCGAAGACGATGACCAGCGAGGAGACGACCAGCACCTCGGCCGAGACGCCGAACTGCTCGGGCGTCAGCAGCCGCGCGAGGATCAGCGCGACGATCAGCCGCGAGCCCTGGCGGAAGGCCTGGGAGACGATCTTCCACATCACGCCCGAGAGCACCTGGGCGCGCAGGGCCAGCGATGAGACCGGCGGGTCCGGGGTCGGAGCGGGCTCCGGTCCGGCGGCCGGAGCGATGAGGGTCTCGGCGCTCATCGGGCCGGAGGCTCCGAGTCCTCGGGTCGCAGCGTGGCGACGCCGAGTGCCGTGATCAGGAACAGCAGCATCGTGACCTGCACGAAGTTGAAGGCGTCGAAGGTCAGCATGCCGATGGCATAGGAGGCGATCGAGGCGGCGAAGGCCGTCAGCAGCCAGCTGTTCTCGGTCTGGTCGCGTTTGGCCAGCCGCCCGAAGCGGCGGACCGCCACCACGAAGAACCACAGCAGCGCCACCACGCCGAAGACCCCGAGCTCCAGCAGCGACCACAGCCATTGGTCATCGAGGATCGGCGCGTTCATCTTGGGGTCTTCGAGGTCGGAGACCCGTGTGCCTGCACCTTGGCCGAAGAGCGGTGTGATCTCCCACTCCTTCAACGCCGGTCCCCATTCGCCGACGCGGCCCTTGCCGTAGTTGCTGTGCCAGGAGACTTCGGCGTTGGTCTCGGCGCTGAGCACGCCGCCGCTGGGGAAGAACGCGCTCTTGAAGGTGCCGAGCGTGCCCGGCATCGCGACGTGCGCGACGACCAGCAGCGGCAGGATCAGCTTGGGGATCATCCGCCGCGTCTCGACCGGCTTGAGGATCCACAGCACGATCAGGATGACCACCAACATGATGATCGCGGTCCGCGACTTGGTGGCCAGCGCGCCGAGGATCAACAGGCCGCAGCACAGCCACCAGCGGCGCTGGCGCGTGCTGTGGCCGAGGTAGATCGCCAGCGGGAAGACCAGGGCGAACGCGGCCCCCATCGCGATCGGATGCTGGGCCGACGCATAGGCGCGCACCCCGCCGCGATCGGTCGTGTAGGGCACGCCCTGGAAGCGCAGGATGGGGAAGTACTGCTGCAGGTGGTCGAAGAAGTTGTAGTGGCCCCACTCCTCGATCACCGCGGACACCGCCACGATCGCCGCGCCCATCACGAGCAGGCGCAGCAGCAGCTCGACGTCGCTGCGCCGCCGGACCGCCAGCGTCACGAGGTAGAAGACGATCAGGTAGGTCGCAAAGAAGCTGATGCTGCGAAACGAGTACTTGCCCAGGCCCTCGCTGAGGACATAGCCCGAGCGCGAGAGCACCGACAGCGCCATCGCCAGCGCGAGCATCGCCAGCGGCCCGTCGAGGCCGGTCCTGCGCAGCTGCAGCCGCGAGTCGATCAGCAGCGAGGCGAGCATGCCCGCGCCGACCCCGAGGACCAGGAGCCGGTAGGGCTCCAGCTGCATCGGCAGGGTGACCGGCAGCTCGTAGCGCTTGATCGGGATGAAGAGGATCGTCAGGACGATCGCCCCGAGCATCGTGCGCCACGACAGCAGCCAGGTGTGGGCGGCCGCGAAGGTCAGACAGCCGGTGATCACCAACAGGATCGGGAGCGTGTGGACGCCCGAGGCCGCTGCGAGCAGCGCCAGCAGGACCGCCAGGGCCAGACCCGAGTAGGTCAGCCGGTCGACGCGCCGCAGCGGCGGGCGTCGGCCAGCAGAGCCGGCGGCGGCGCCGGCTGGTGCGAGCGAGGGGGCCTGCATGAGCCCGGGTCAGCGCAGGTTGCGCTTCGGTGCGTCGGAGAGGGAGGCCGAGCCACCGAGCGTCGGGTGTTCGACGAGGGCGCCGTGCTCTGCCGCGTTGGCGGCGTTCTGGCGGCTCAGCCGCAGGCTCTCCAGGACATAGCTGGCGGCGACGCCGCCTGCGCCTGCCAGGAAGATCAGGGCGAAGCCAAGCGCGATGCCGTGCGAGGAGGTCATCGTCGCCTCAGGCTTGTTGAGCACCGCGAGCTTGACGCGCTGGCCGTCGGGGACGTCGTTGGCCTGCTGCTGGCGGGCCAGGTAGCTCGACAGCGCCTTGCTGCGGTCCACGTTGAGCGCGGTCGCCGCGGCCTTGCTGTAGCCGGTGGTCGTCAGCTCGATCAGCGGCAGGCTGCCCGACTGCTGGTTGTTGAGCGGCAGCGCGGTGACCGTGCCGCCTGGGGGCAGGCGCGTGCCGGCGATGTCGTGGATCGTGTTGGACTGGCTGATGAAGGAGTAGATGACGGCCAGCAGCGAGAGCCGCGACGGGTCGGCGTAGTCGGGCGTGGACGGATCGGCGTTGGCCTTCTTGTCGGCCAGCGGCGAGTTGAGGTCGGCGCTCGTGCCGCCGGGGAGCGTGGTGCGGCCCCACGGGAAGCCGTTCTGCGTCACGAGGATGCGTGACGTGCTCTGCCACTTCTCCGGCCGGCGCCAGTCCACCTTGCCGTCCTTCGGTGGCACTTTGATCGTGAAGAGGGCAGCCAGGATCACGCCGAGGAACAGGCTGGCCAGGATGACCTTGCGCCAGCGGCCGAGGACTGCGAGGTGCTGGGTGATGTCCACGGCTTCGACTGTACGCAGGGATCGGCCGAAAACCCGCCGCCAAACCCCCGATCCCCGACCATCGGCTAGGTGCCTCCTGACCGTGCTGCGGGTGCCCTTTGGCGCCGGTGAGAGGACGATGGTTCTCGATGAGCGATCTCAGCACGAACCCGGTCCGCGTGGCCGCCCTCGGCCTCGGATACTGGGGTCCCAACCTGGCTCGCGCCTGGAGCGGGCTGGAGGACACCGAGCTCGCGTGGCTCTGCGACCTCGACGAGGCGCGGCTGGACCGCATGGGCCGCCAGTTCCAGGAGGCGCGCACCACCAACGACTTCGACGAGGTCCTCGCCGACGACACGGTCGAGGCGGTCTCGATCGCCACGAGCGCTCCGACCCACGCCCAGCTGGCGCTGCGCGCCATCGAGGCCGGCAAGCACGTCTTCGTCGAGAAGCCGCTGGCGCTGACCAGCGCCGATGCCCGTGCCATGGCCACCGCGGCCGAGCGCGCCGGGCTGCTGATGGTCGTGGGCCACCTGCTCGTCCACCACCCCGCGGTGGCCAAGCTCAAGGAGCTCGTCGACTCCGGCGAGCTGGGGCGCACGCACTACCTCTACACCAACCGCCAGAACCTCGGTCAGGTCCGCAGCGACGAGAACGCCCTGTGGTCGCTGGGCGCGCACGACATCTCGGTGCTGCTGCACCTCGTCGGCGAGTTGCCCGAGAGCGTCTCGGCCCAGGGCCAGTGCTTCATCCACGAGGGCATCGAGGATGTCGTCTTCGGTGTGCTGCGGTTCCCCAGCGGCGTCATCGCGCACATGCACCTGTCCTGGATGGACCCGTTCAAGATGCGCAAGATGACGATCGTCGGCTCCGACAAGATGGCCGTCTTTGACGACATGAACCCCGACGAGAAGGTCAAGATCTTCAACAAGGGCGTCACGCACTCGGGCAACGGCAACGGCCAGGCCTGGCAGCCAGCGTCCTACGGCGAGTATGTCCAGCTGCGCCACGGCGACACGTCGATCCCGCGCATCACCAGCGAGGAGCCGCTGCGGATTCAGTGCCGCCACTTCGCGCGCTGCGTTCGCGGGCTCGAAGAGCCGCGCAGCGGCGCCGCGCAGGGCCTTGCGGTCGTCGAGGTCCTGGAGGCGCTCCAGCGCTCGCTGGAGAACAACGGCGCCGTGCAGCCGTTTGACAGCTCGCTGATTACCACCGCTTAGCAGCTCTCGGGAAGGGCGGGCGGGCGCCGACGGATCGGCGCCCGCGCCGCTCGTCGGGCTGCGCCGCGTGGCGCGGTCGCTACAGCTCGCGCAGCGGGCGCACGGCGAGGCCGTCGGCGCGTGCGGCGACCAGCAGGCGCTCGGTCACGTCGAGCACGAAGTCGATCCGCTCGGCGGGCCGGGCCTCGCTGTGGTCGTGCAGGAGTACGACGCCGCCGCCGTCGGCGCGGGCGCGCTGGACGGCCATGTCGGGCGCAGGCAGCTCGTCGAAGGTGTCGCCGGAGTCGATCGTCCACCACGCCACGGGCGCGCTGCGACGGCGCAGGGCACGGCGGGTCAGCAGCGTCTGCTTGCCGCTCGGCGGCCGGAAGCGGCCGTCGGCCGCGACCCACGGCGCCAGCGTGGCGTAGCCGTTTGCGATGTCGGCCAGGGCCGCCCACGGCGCGGTCTTCCACGCGTTGTGGTGCAGGAGCGAGTGACAGCCGATCTCGTGGCCGTCGGCTGCGACGCGATCGAGGATCTCCGGCGCCACCTGGGCGCGGCGGCCGAGGGCGAAGAAGGTCGCGTGGGCGTCGTAGCGCTTGAGCAGCTCCAGGAGGCGCGGGGTCAGCTCCGGGCCAGGGCCGTCATCGAAGGTCAACGAGACCACGCCCGCCTGGCGGCAGCGCGCGCGCAGCGCCGCGATCTCGCGCCGCTTGGCCGCATACGTGGCCGCCTCGCCGGCGGCCGCGGCGCCACCCGCCGCGACGATCGCGCCCGCGATCAGCGCCGGCCCGCTCACGTGCGCGCGGGGAAGCCCTCGCGCAGCAGCGTCTGCAGCGCTTGGCGCTGGCGGACGGCGGCGACGACCTCGGTGTCGGCGCAGCGCGGGCTGCGCTTGGCCGCCTCGGCGAAGTAGCCCCAGATCATCGCGACGGCGGCCGGGTCCCGGCGCGCGCGGTGCAGGGCACGCAGGATCAGGAAGCTCGGGCGGTAGCCCATGAACCACGACGCGCGGCCGCTGACGGCGCGGGCGCGCAGGCGGTGGCGCTCGCGGCCGCCCTCGGGCCGGTAGTGGCGGAAGGCGATCTCCGGGAACTGCTGCGTGCGATACCCGCGCAGCTCGGCCTTGATCTCGTCCAGGCCGTCCCAGCCCATCCGCGGCTCCAGCGCGCGGATGTCCTGCACGAGCGTCCAGCGGTAGGCGCGCGAGGCGCCGCGCGGATGCGACGCGGCGGTGGAGCGCAGGACCCAGTCGCCGTCCTCGCGCTCGTAGCAGCCGCCGCCGGCGATGCCGAGGTCGGGCTGCTCGGCGAACTTCGCCAGCAGCCGCTCGAAGTAGTCGGGCTCGAAGGCGGTGTCGGCGTCGACCTTGATGACGACGTCGGCCGGCGCCGGCAGCGCGTCGAGCCCCGCGCGGAAGGCGTGCAGGTCGCGGGCCTCGCGGCGCCCTTCGGAGAGCGCGCCGGTGTTCGGACCCTCCCACGCCTTGGCGTGGATGAACGCGTGCTCGGCGGCGAGCCCCTCGGTCCAGGCGAAGCTGCCGTCGTCGGAGTGGTCGTCGACGATCACCCATGCGGCGGGCGGCAGCGTCTGGGCGATCACCGACTCGGCGAGGCGCGGGAGGTTCTCGGCCTCGTTGCGTGCCGGCGTGACGAGCGCGTAGGAGAGGTTCACGAGGAAGGCTCCGACGATAGAGAGGTCATGGTCGGGACGCGGCGCGAACGCCAGCGGGACTTGATCTTGGCGACGCGGTCGCGGCCGGCGACCCGTCGCGCCGTGCGGTCGGCGCCGACGATCGCCGAGTGCAGCGCGTTGATCGCCAGAGGTCGAGCCCGCCTGGCGTAGACCGTGAGATCGGCCTCGTCCCAGCCGCCGTCGCCGAAGGAGCGCTTGTAGTCGGCGTCGCCGAAGCCGAAGTCGATGCGCTGCGCGGAGCCCTCGCCGATCAGCTGGGCCAGGACGTGCAGGGCGACGTAGTTGCCCAGGCTCTTGTCGGCCATCTCGGGCACGTAGCCCTTGCCGCCGAGGAAGTAGGTGCCGCCATGCAGCTCGCCGTACTCGAACGCCACCGGCGCGCCGTCGATCGAGAGCACCCAGGCGTTGTAGCGGCCCGCGGCCAGCCCGGTGCGGACGATCTCGCGATCGCGCTCGGCGTGAAAGCCCGCGTCCAGGCCGCGCTGGTAGGTCCGGTGCGCGACGGCCTCGACGTCGGTCAGCAGCGTCTCGAGCTGCTCGGGGCGGCGCAGACGGGTGAGCGTGACGCGGTCGCCGTACTCCTTGTCGAGGCGGCGCATGTAGTACTTGAGGTGCTTGCGGCGCTTCAGCGACGACAGGAACGTGTCGTAGCTGTCGGGCAGCTCGCGCGTCCAGTGGCGGTCGACCGCCAGGAAGCGCTGGCGCCGGCGCGGCGGCACGGCGCGCAGCACCGCCTGGTGCAGCGGCGAGTCCAGCGCGAGCTTGTGGAAGAAGAGCGCGTCGGCCTCGCGCGCGTCGACGGCGGCGACCAGGGCGGCGGCCAGCGCATCGATCACCTCGGGGTCCTGCGCCTCGCCGACGACGCCCCCGTGGACGAGCGTCAGGGTCTTGAGCCGTGCGCGGTGCAGCGTCGCATAGCCGAAGCGCGCCTCGGCGGTGCGGTCCTCGATCCTGCCGACGGCCAGCGCGACCGGCGCGCCGTCGCGCTCGGCGACGACCACGTGGGCGGCCTGCACCTCGTCGCGGCCGTCGAGGACGGCGCCGAAGACGTCGGGCAGCGCGTCGATCGACTGCGGCTGCAAGCCGAGCCAGACCTCGCCCAGCGCGTCGAGCTCCTCGTGCGTGCGGGCCACGCGGACGGCAACCGTCATGAGGTTAAACCTCGACGCTGAGCGCGCGTTCGAAGATGTAGTTGCTGACCAGCACGTCGGCGGCGCGGATGCCCGTGCACCCATCCCAGAGCGGGATCGGGTCGCCGGCGACCTCGGGTGCGGGCGCGCCGTCGAAGTCGACGAGCATCAGGTCGGCCGGATCGTGGCCGATCAGGACGTTGGTGCCGTCGGTGACCGTCGCGACGCGCTCGGCCGTGTCGGCCAGCGTGAAGCTGCGGCGCCCGAGCGCGGTCAGCTCGTCCTGCACGGTGATGCTGTCGGTGATCACGCCCGCGGAGCGGAGCTTGAGCGACAGCAGGTCGACGTAGCTCAACGGCCCGACGCAGAGCAGGCCGAGCGCGCGCAGCTGCTCGGCGCGGCCGTCGCGGCGGAACTGCGGGTTGGCCCAGCCCGGGACGGCGAAGACGACGGGGCGGGTGCGGGCCGTCACGGCTAGGGCCTCGATGATCGCGTTCAGGCGCTCGTCGTCGGCGAGGTTCTCGCGCCGCTCCAGCACGACGAGCGCGTAGTCGTCGGGGCGCACGCCGATGCGGCTCCAGACGGCGCGCTCCTCGGCGCGGCGGCGCCAGCGGTCCAGGAGGTCGACGGCGAGGTTGCCGACCTCGTGCACGCGGCTGTTCAAGGTGCCTTCGTGTTCCAGGGTGCGGACCTCGGCGGGGCCGCTGACCAGCACCGTGTCGGCGAGGCGGTCGATCAGCGTGCGGTTGATCTCGTCCGGGCGGCTCCAGTCACCGGCGCGCATGCCGCCGTCTAGGCGCAGGATCGGCACGCCGGCCTTGGCGGTCGCCAGCGCGGCGGCCAGCGTGGCGTCACCGGCGCCGACCAGGACGACCACGGCCGGCAGGTCCTCGTCGAGGATCGCGCCGAAGGCGTGCAGCGCGACGCTCGTGCGCTCGGTCGGGTCGTGGGCGCCCAGGTCGAGCGTGCGCTGCTCGGGGCGCAGGCGCACCGAGCCCATCAGCGCGAGGTCGTTGAACGTCTCGCGCGTGGCGGCGCTCGTGAAGATCACGACGGGGTTGACGTGCGTCTGGCGCCGCAGCGCGTGCAGCAGCGGGACGACGTGGATGCTGTCTGACGGCTCGTCGACGACGAAGAGCACGGAGTCGGCGACGACTCCTGGCGGTTCGACGGCGGCGAGGCGCAGCCCGGGGGTACGAAGGATCTCGGTCACGTTTCAGTCAGCCCTCGATCGAGAGCCTAAGTCCGGAAGGGGGCCCCGCTGGCGCCCTGGGCGCCAAACCCCGAACCATCGGTTAGGTCGGACCATCCTTTGGTGATCGGGGTGGGGCGGGGTTGGCTCCCCGTTGCGCTTCGTTAAGGCGCACGGGAGATCGTCCCCTGTCGGGCATACCCTCCTCACCGCCGTGCTGGTCGAGGAACGCTCCGCTGCCATCGAGGTCCCCCCGACGCCGTCCGGTACGGCGCTGGCCGGTGCGCGGGCGCACGCGGGCCTGCTGCTGGTGGCCATCTGCGTCGCGCTCGCCGCGCTGACGCTGCTGTTGCCCAGCGCCCCGACCTACGACCCGTGGTCGTGGATCATCTGGGGCCGCGAGATCACCCACCTCGACCTCGTCACCTCGCAAGGACCGTCGTGGAAGCCGCTGCCGGTCCTGTTCACCACCATCTTCTCGCTCTTCGGCTCGTGGGCGCCGGACCTGTGGCTCGTGGTCGCCCGTGCGGGCGCGATCGCCGCGGTCGTCCTTGCCTTCCGGGTCTCGCGCCGGCTCGGCGGCGGGATCGTGGGCGGCGTCGCCGCTGCCGCCGCGCTGGCGATCGCGCCGTGGTGGATCCGCAACGCGGCGCTCGGCAACTCCGAGGGGCTGATCGTCGCGTTCCTGCTGGCGACGATCGATCGCCATCTGGCGGGCGACCGGCGCGCGGCGTTCCTGCTCGCGGCCTGCGCCGGGCTGCTGCGGCCCGAGGCGTGGCCGTTCCTGGGGCTCTACGGGGTGTGGCTGCTGTGGCGCCGTGAGCTGCCGGCCCGTCTCGTGCTCGGCGCCGGGGCCGGCGTCGTCGCGCTCTGGCTGCTGCCGGAGTGGTGGGGCTCGGGCGACCTGCTGCGCGCCGCCCACCGCGCCAAGGACGTCAACCCGGGCGCGCCGACCTACGCCGACAGTCCGGTTCGCGCCGTGCTCGAGGACGCGAGCGAGATGCTGACCGCCCCGTTGGTGGCGGGACTCGTCGCGGCGGTGGTCATGGTGGTGGCGCGCCGCGACCGTGTGGTGGCGTTCCTCGCGGGAGTGGCGATCTGCTGGCTGGGGCTCGTCGCCTACATGACCTCGGACGGCTTCTCGGGCAACCAGCGCTACCTGATCGCGCCGGTCGCGTTGCTGGTCGTCCTCGGCGGTGCCGGCGCGGGATGGGGCCTGGAGCGGATCATCGAGCTTGCGGGTCGGGCCCTGCCGGCGCTGGCGCGCAAGCACCAGGCACGCGCGCTGGTGGTCGTCGTCGCGGCGGCGATCGGCCTTGGCTTCGCGTTTCCGAGCTTCCAGAACTTCGCGCCGATGATGCGCGGCCTGCAGTACCAGGCCGACCTGGCCGACGAGCTGCCCGGTCTCGTGCGCGAGGCGGGCGGCGCGGATCAGCTGAAGGCCTGTGGCAGGCCGTTCACCGGACCGTTCTTGGTGCCCGTCGTGGCCTGGAACCTTCACGTGCACACACAGGACGTCTCCCTCGTACCGACCCGCCCGGCTGTCGTCTTCCGTGTCAAGACCACGGGCCACAGCCGACCCGTGCCGTCGCTGCGCGGCGTCGGTGACGAGCGGACGGCCGCGACGGGGTCGAAGTGGCGGATCGTGACCGCATGCGGGAGCCCGACGGCGTGAGCGCGGTGGCGCAGGAACGCGCCGGCGCCAAGGCGTCCGGCGTCGCGCTGTGGCGCCGCCCCGCGGTGCTGCGCACCCTCGGCGTCCTGGCGATCATGGCCCTGTCGGTGTGGCTGCGCACCCACGCGATCACCGCGAAGTTCTGGATCGACGAAGGGCTGTCGGTCGGCATTGCCCACCACCCGCTCTTCGACATCCCGGGCGTGCTGCGCAAGGACGGCTCGCCGCCGTTGTACTACATGCTGCTCCACGTCTGGATGACCGTGGTCGGCGGCGATGGCGAGTCGCGCACGCACGCGCTGTCGGTTCTCTTCGCGACGCTCACGATCCCGGCGGGCTGGTTGGCGGGCCGCCGCCTGTTCGGCGAGCGCGCCGCCTGGGCGACCGCGGCGCTCTGCGCGACGCTGCCGTTCCTGACGTACTACGCGCAAGAGACCAGGATGTACGCCTTGGTCGCCTTCCTGGGGCTGGCCAGCAGCGCGGCGTTCGCGATGGCCTACGCGGTGCGCGACCGGCGCTGGCTGGTGCCGTTCAGCGTCCTGACGGCCCTGACCGTCTACGCCCACAACTGGGGGCTGTTCCTCGGCGTCGGCATGGGCGCGGCGTTCCTGGTGCTGTGGCGCACGGCGCCGGAGGCGGAGCGCAAGCCGCTGCTGCGCGACGGGCTGATCGGCTTCGGGGTGTTGGTGGTCTTGTACCTGCCGTGGCTGCCGACGCTGCTCTTTCAGGCCAAGCACACCGGCGCGCCGTGGTCGGACACGCCGCCGTTCAACGGGTTGATCCAGGGGTTGCAGAACCTCGTCGGCGGCGTGTCGACCGCGCTGCTGCTGACGGTCGTGGCCGCCGGGGGGCTGGCGGTGCTGCGCGGTGGGGAAGAAGGTCCCGCCACCCGCGAGCGCTCGCGGACCGTCGTCGCGCTGGGCGTGACGCTCGGCGTCGCGGTGGCGCTGGCGTGGCTGGCCTCGCAGGCTTCCCCGGCGTGGGCGACGCGCTACTTCTCGATCTTCGTCGGGCCGGCGCTGCTGCTGGTCGGCGCGGGGATCGTGCGCTTCGGCAAGGTCGGGCTGGTCGCGCTGGCGATTGTCTTGTTCTTGTGGTGGAACCCGCACGAGCGGTCGATCCGCGGCAAGAGCGATGCCTATCGCGTCGCCCGCACGCTGCAGGACGATGGGCTGATCGCGCCGCGCGACCTCGTCGTCGCGATCCACCCCGAGTACGGCCCGACGATGCGCTACTACCTCGGCGACGGCTACCGCTGGGCCGACGCGCTGGGGCCGGTCAGCGACAACCGCGTCTTTGACTGGCGCGACGCGCTGGACCGGCTGAAGGCGGCCGGGCCGAAGCGCACGCTGGACAAGCTGGCGCCCGAGGTCACGCCCGGCCAGCACCTGATCTTGATCCAGCCGATCATCCGCACCGGCCGCTGGGGTGCGCCGTGGACCGCGGAGATCCGCCACCGCGCGCCGCAGTGGGAGCGCGCTTTGAACCACGATCCGCGCTTCCAGCGGATCGCGCCGGTGCCCAAGTTCGGGCGCCACGGACTGCCCAAGGGCGTGCGGGCCGTGGTCTACCTGCGGCGTTAGCGGCTCAGGAAACGCCCAGGCGCAGTTCAGGACGACTTCAGGTCCGGCGTCGATCCTGACGTCATGCCGCAAGAGCCTGCCACCCCACAGCAGCGCCCGCCCCGCCGCCGCCGTCGTGTTCCGAGCGCTCGCCGCTTCGCCGCGGGAGCGATCGCGAGCTTCGTCGCCATCTTCGGCGTGCTGGCGCTTCGGGTTCATGATGGTGATGACCCGGCGCTGGCGAGGGTGGCGAAGACGAAGGCGTCGTCGAGCACGACCTCGTCGACCACGTCGAACGACCCGTATGACTCGTCGTCGTCCTCCAGCGACGGCTCGTCGTCGGGCAGCTACGACGACGGGTCGTCGAGCGACGACGGATCGTCGTCGGGCTCGTTGGGGGATGACTCATCGTCTTCGTCCTCGTCGTCCGGCAGTGACTCCTCCGGCGCCGTCTCCTCCACCCCCAGCCCGAGCACGAGCGCGTCATGAGCCTGCTTGACCGTCACTTTCCGACCATGGGCTCGCACGGGCGTCTCGTGCTCGCCGATCGCGTGGCCGGTCCGGAGCCCTCACCGCGCCTGGAGCACGCGGCCGCCGACGCGCAGGCGCTGCTCGTCGAGCTCGAGCGCCGATGGACGCGGTTTGATTCGGCCTCCGACCTCAACGCGCTGACCGACGACGCGCGCTCCGAACTGCCCGCCCACGAGCACGTCCGCGCGCTGATCCGCGCCGGCGCGTGGGCGGGGCGTCTCTCGGGCGGTCTAGTGGACATGACCTTGGGCGCGCAGCTCGCCCAGGCGGGATACGACCGACACTGGGCCGGCGAGCCGGCTCCCCTGTCGGAGGCGCTGGCGGCCGCTCCGCCCCGAGCGGCCGCCTCGCCCCATCCCGCCGCGCGCTGGCAGGCCCTCGGCGTCGACCGCCGCGCCGGCACGATCCGCCGGCCACCGGGTGTCGTGCTCGACAGCGGGGGCCTCGGCAAGGGCCTGGCGGCTGACCTCGTCGCTGCGCGCCTCGTCGGCCTGCGCTTCATCGTGGACGTTGGCGGCGACCTCGCGCTCGGCCACGGCGGTGGCGGGCCGCACGAGGTGGTGGTGACCCATCCGCTGACCGATGAGATCGCTCACCGTTTTCACCTCGGCGGCGGTGGGGTCGCGACCTCCGGGATCCACCGGCGCTTGTGGCTCGACGAGCACGGCGCGCCGGCCCACCATCTGCTCGACCCCTCCACCGGGCGGCCGGCGTGGACCGGCCTGCTGGCCGCGACCGCCGTCGGACGCAGTGCGCTGGAGGCCGAGGTGCTGGCCAAGGTCGCGCTGCTGCGCGGGCCGCGCGGCGCCCGCCGGGCGCTGGCCGCGCTCGGCGGCGTGCTCGTGCACGAAGACGGTGCCGTCGAGGTCATCCCTGCCTTGCAGCGCGCTGCCCAACACGCCGTCCGCAACCTGGCCGCCGTGGCCTAAGAGAAGGCCATCATCATGCTCAACCCCTTCAACTACACCTGGTGGCTGGCCAGCCGGGCGGCCGGCATCGTCGGCTTCACGGCGCTGGGCATCGTCGCGATCCTCGGCCTCGTCTCGGCGCTGAAGCTCGTCAAGCCGGCGACCGCTGCGCGCATGCGCCCCTGGCACGAGCGCCTGGCGATCACCGGCCTGGTCGCGATCTCCGCGCACGGCTTGCTGCTGCTCGCCGACCCATGGCTGCACCCGGGGGTGACGGGCATCTTCGTGCCCTTCACGATGGGCTACCGCCCGCTCTGGACCGGGTTCGGCATCATCGCCTTCTACTGCCTGGCCGCCTTCGGCCTCTCCTTCTACCAACGCCGCCGCATCGGCGCCCGCCGCTGGCGCTCGGCCCATCGCTTCGCCTCGCTCGCCTTCGTCCTCGGCGGCATCCACGCCCTGATGGCCGGCACCGACGCGCGCAGCCCGCTGCTGCTCGGCCTCATCCTCGGCTTCGGCGCGATCATCACGATCCTCGTCGCCGCCAGGGCCCTGGGATTGCCCGCAAAACGGGGGCGTGCCGAAGTTCGGGCGCAAGCGGCTGCCGCGGGGCGTGCGGGCCGTGGTCTACCTGCGTCGGTAGCGCCGCGTCGCGTCGCGCCGGCCCCTCGGCGACACTGAACCCGCGATCAACGCGGGTTCAGTGTCGCTCACTGCGGGTTAGGACACGACCTGGTCGCTGTAGGTGTCGACGATGCGGTTCAGCGCTTCGACGCTGTGGCGGTTGGCGTGGATCTCGGCCAGGATGATGGCGAGGTCTTCGGCGTCGTCGCCGATGTCGTCCAGCAGGTCGAGGTTGGTGTCGAGCAGGTCGCTGCGGCGCTTGT
>NZ_DASYJG010000017.1:0-18119 GCF_035996765.1 Baekduia sp. | reverse complement strand
GCTCGAGCGTCGCTTGTTTCCCCTGTCAAGGAGGACAGATGTCAACGCTCAATCCCGCTGCGGCGGGCGGAGCAGCCACTGTCGCGGGCGCGAACCTGACCTGGGTCGCGGTCGTTGCTGTGGTCGCCCTGGTGGCGCTGGCCGTGGCCGGCTGGCTGGTCAGGGACGTGCTGGCGGCCAGTCAGGGCTCGCCGAAGATGCAGGAGATCGCCACGGCCGTGCAGGAAGGCGCGGCGGCCTACCTGCGCCGGCAGTTCAGGACGATCGGCGTCTTCGTGGTGCTGATCTTCTTTGTGCTGCTGATCCTGCCCGCTGATACCGGCTCGGTCCGGATCGGCCGGTCCCTCTTCTTCCTGGTCGGCGCCCTGTTCTCGGCGCTGGCGGGATTCACCGGGATGTGGCTGGCGGTGCGCGGGAACGTCCGGGTGGCCGCGGCCGCGAACGAGGGCGGCGAGCGGTCGGCCATGCGGATCGCCTTCCGCACCGGCGGCGTGGCCGGCATGTTCACCGTCGGCCTCGGCCTGCTCGGCGCCACGATCATCATCGCGATCTTCCAGAACACCGCGTCCGCCATCCTCATCGGCTTCGGCTTCGGTGGCTCACTGCTCGCCCTGTTCCTTCGAGTCGGCGGCGGCATCTTCACCAAGGCGGCCGACGTGGGCGCGGACCTCGTCGGCAAGGTCGAGGCCGGCATCCCCGAGGACGATCCGCGCAACCCGGCGACGATCGCCGACAACGTCGGCGACAACGTCGGCGACTGCGCGGGCATGGCGGCCGACCTGTTCGAGACCTACGCGGTCACGGCGGTCGCGGTCATGCTGCTGGGCGTCCTGACGTTCACCGCGACCGACGCGACGGCCGCGGCCCTCTACCCGCTGGTCCTCGGCGCCGTGGCGATCGTGGCCTCCATCATCGGCACGTTCTTCGTCAAGACCAAGACCGACAACGTCGAGGGCGCGCTTTACAAGGGCCTCATCGCCTCTGGCGTCATCGCGGCGATCCTGTTCTACCCGGTCACCAAGTGGCTGATGGACGGCGTCCAGTACAAGGGCGGCCTCGACACGCCGGGCGTCGGCAAGCTCTACCTCTGCGCGCTGATCGGCATCGGCGTCACCGCGCTGCTGTTCGTCATCACCGACTACTACACCTCGACGCGCTTCGGCCCGGTCAAGAAGACCGCCGCCGCCTCGCAGACGGGCCACGCGACGAACATCATCTCCGGCCTCGCGCAGGGCTTTCAGGCCACCGCGCTGCCGGCGCTGGTGCTCTGCCTCGGCATCCTCGGCTCGTGGAAGCTCGCGGGCGGCGGGACGATCGGCATCTACGGGATCGGCGTGGCCGTCATGGGCCAGCTGTCGCTGACCGGCCTGATCGTCGCGCTGGACGCCTTCGGGCCGATCACCGACAACGCGGGCGGCATCGCCGAGATGGCCGAGCTGCCCGAAGAGGTTCGCAACATCACCGACAAGCTCGACGCGGTCGGCAACACGACCAAGGCCGTCACCAAGGGCTACGCGATCGGCTCCGCCGTCCTGGCGGCCGTCGTGCTCTTCGCGGGCTTCCGCTTCGAGCTGGCCGACAACGGCGTCAGCGCTTCGACGTTGAACTTCGACGTCGGCAACCCGGCAGTCCTGATCGGCTTGCTGCTCGGCGGCCTGATGGTCTGCCTGTTTGCGGCGATGTCGATGGAGGCCGTCGGCCGCGCGGGCGGCGAGGTCGTCGAGGAGGTCCGCCGGCAGTTCCGGGAGAAGCCCGGGATCATGGAGGGCACCGACCAGCCCGATTACGCGCGCTGCGTCGACCTCGTCACCAAGGCCGCGCAGCGGGAGATGATCCTGCCGGCGCTGCTGCCGATCGCGATGACGTTCATCGTCGGCGTGATCGACATCCAGGCGCTGGGTGGCCTGCTGATCGGCGTCATCGTCGTCGGCTTCTTCTTCGCGGTCATGATGACCGCGGGCGGCGGGGCCTGGGACAACGCCAAGAAGCTGATCGAGGACGGCGCGTTCGGCGGCAAGGGCTCTGAGGCCCACGCTGCGTCGGTCACCGGCGACACCGTCGGCGACCCGTTCAAGGACACGTCCGGACCGGCGATCAACCCCATGATCAAGGTCGCCAACATCGTGGCGATCCTGATCATCCCGATCATCACGTAGGACAGCACGCGAGGGTGGGCCTGTTTGCCGCGGTCAGACCGCGCGCGGCGGGCCCACCCCTCGCGATACCGCTAGCTCAGCGTCGTGTTGGGCTCGCCGTTGGCGTTGAGCCCGGTCCCGTGCGTGCACGTACCGCCGCGCGGCGTGCCGCCGTTGTAGGCCTGCCGCACGCAGTTGCGCAGCGCCTTCTCACCCCAGTAGTTGGGGTGCAGGTCCTCTTGGAGCAGGTAGGGCCCGAAGAGCGTCGAGGTCGTCCGGATCTGGCTGACCCACTCGGTCTGGTCGGCCGCGCCGGCGCTCGTCCAGGTCGCCAGGCCCTTCTCCTCCAACAGCCCGACCGTGTTCTCACACAGCCGCCGGCCGTTGAACAGCGACGAGGTCTCGAGGATCTTCGTGTTGGTCAGCCCCGACTGCGAAGCGCCGTTGCGGGCCGAGTTGTTCATGGCCACGACGGCCGTGTCGTTGGCCCAATCGGCGTCGCGGTTCCAGACGCCACAGCCACCCGTCGACTGGCGCGTGTAGCCGGACTCCGAGTAGCGGATGGCCGCGCCGCGCGGGAGCGGCGAGGCGTAGGTCTGGACGTCCAGCGTCCACGCGTTGTCGGCGTAGCCGGCGTTGCGCATCGCCGTCCGCAGGTTCTGGAAGGCGCCGGCGACCTGCGTCGTGATCGTCGCTTGGTTGGCCGCGGTGAAGCGCGAGCTCACGCTCGAGTCGTCATAGCAGTAGTCCTTCCACCAACTCGGGCTGGTGAGGAAGTCGACGACGCAGGACTGCACGATGTCGGCGAAGCCGTAGTTGTTGGCGCCGATCAGCACGACCACCAACTTGACGTTGTGCGTCGAGGCGTACTGCTGCAGCGTCTTGGCCTGGCCGAGGTGGCCCGCACCGTCGTCGTAGAAGTCCAGCCCGGGCTTGAAGTCGCTGCCGGAGCTGAAGGGCTGCGTGGAGGTGCGCGCGCCGCTGCACGCGAGGTTGGCGGAGTTGACACCGCCGCCGATGGCGATCTCGTTGGCCTTGGAGCGGTGGCAGCCGGGGGTCGATTCGCCCGTCGCCGTGTCCCAGTAGGCGCTTGACCCGAGCGCGTCGACGTTGTTGGAGCTGCCGTTGGTGTTGCCGGCCCAGCGGCCGGCCTCCCCGCTGATGGCCGAGTCGCCGACGCTGACGACCGACGGCGTGCCCGACCCCGGACCGTCGGCCATGGCCGCCGGAGCGGCGAGGCCGCACGCGGCCACGACCGTGGCGAGCGCGCAGATGAGCTTGTGCATGGACCCTGTTCCTCCTGATTGCGGACCTCTGTGTCCTGGATGGAGCGTCCCTGCGCAGCGAGTCTCATCGTCCGCACGGGCTCGATGCAAGAGCCGCGACGGCAAGGTGTCCGATAGACGGCGGCGCCTCCCGACCGCCCCGCGGCCTACACTGCGCAGCGCTCGATGGCCGAACGCCGACTCCATGGCCTCCAGCGCGTCCTCGGGGTCAACGCGCTCTTCTCGACCGCCTACGGCAACGTGGGATCGTCGATCTATTACGCGTTGGGCCTCGTCGCCAGCTTCGCGCTCGGCCTCACCCCGGTGGTGTTCATCATCACCGGCTTCATCTTCTACCTGACGGCCGCCACCTACGCTGAGGCGACCGCGATGTACCCGGAGGCGGGCGGCTCGTCGTCGTTCGCGCGCCACGCCTTCAACGAGTTCTGGAGCTTCTTCGCCGCCTGGGCGCAGATGCTCAACTACACGATCACGATCGCCATCTCGGCGTTCTTCGTGCCGCACTACCTCGGCGGCCTCTTCTGGGCAGAGCTGCGCCACGGCCCCGGCGACATCATCTTCTCGATCGGCCTGATCGCCGCGCTGTCGGCCGTCAACGTCCGCGGCGCCAAGGAGTCGGCCGGCGTCAACATCGGCCTGGCCGTCGTCGACTTCCTCACGCAGCTGCTGCTCGTCGCGATCGGCCTGTTCCTGGTGTTCAGCCCGAGCACGCTGATCGACAACGTGTCGCTCGGCATCGCGCCGACGTGGAAGGACTTCTTCGTCGCGATCCCGGTGGGCATGATCGCCTACACGGGCATCGAGACGATCTCGAACATGGCCGAGGAGGCCAAGGACGAGGAGAAGACGATTCCGGCGGCGATCAACCGCGTGGTGATCGCGGTGTTCGCGATCTACTCGCTGCTGCCGATGGTCGCGCTGAGCGCGCTGCCGGTCACCAAAGGTCCCGACGGCACCTACACGACCCAGCTCGGCCTGCCCGAGGACCAGGGCGGCTTCTCCGGCGACCCGGTGCTCGGCGTCGTCAAGCACTTCGACCTCGGCTTCCTGCAAGGACCGGCGGAGATCTACGTCGGCATCCTGGCGGCCACGATCCTGCTGATCGCCTCCAACGCGGGGATCATCGGCGTGTCGCGACTCGTCTACTCGATGGGCATCCACCGCCAGGTGCCCGACAAGCTGCGCACGTTGCACCCTAAGTACGGCACGCCGTACATCGGGATCATGATCTTCGGTGCGGTCGCCTGCCTGGCGGTCATCCCCGGGAAGGCCGACTTCCTGGGCAACATGTACGCCTTCGGGGCGATGTTGTCGTTCACGGTCGCGCACCTCGCGGTGGTCCGTCTGCGGCTGTCGCAGCCCGATGCCCGCCGGCCGTGGCGCGGGCCGGGCAACATCGCGCTCAGCGGCGGGCGCTCGCTGCCGCTGTTCGCGGTCTTCGGCGGGCTCTTCACCTTCCTGGCGTTCCTCGTCGTCACCGCGTTGCACATCGACGTCGCGCTCGCCGGCATCGGCTGGCTGACGCTCGGGATGCTCATCTACCCGGTCTACCGCCGCCGCCAGGGGCTGGACCTGACAACGACGCACAAGGTCGCGATTGAGCGCTCGGTCGTCGAGCACGAGGCCGAGTACGAGTCGGTGCTGGTGGTGCTCGACGCGCAGGCCTCCTACTCGCACGGCGCGGTGGCGACCGCGGCCAAGCTCGCCGCGCGGCGCCGGCGCGGCATCCACGTGCTCGTCTACATCGCGGTGCCGCAGTCCTCGCCGATCACCGCTGAGCTCCCCGAGGCCGAGCAGGCGGCAGAATCGATCATCGAGCAGGCCCGCCTGCAGGGCGGCCGGCGCGTGACCGGCCACATCGAGAAGGTGCGATCAGGAGGTGCCGGCCGGATGATCGTTTCGGAGGCGCGCGAACTGCGCGCCCAGGCGATCGTCGCGCCGCTACCGCCGCGCAGCGGCGCCACCCTGTTCGGCAAGACGCTGGAGACCGTGCTGGCCGAAAGGCCATGTCGCGTGATCATCCAGTCCGACGCCGCCAAGGTGCCGCCCTCCAAGCGCCCGATCACCGTCCTCGACGAGTGACCGGCGTCTAGCCTGTGCCCCAGAAGATGCCCGAGCCACGCAACCTGCATCGGCAGACGACCGGCCTGCTGTCGGTGGTCCTCGTGATCCTTGGCATCGCCATGATCGTCCGGACGATCATGGCGGGCGGCGGCGGGCTGGCCTTCGGATTGTTGATGGGCGTGCTGTTCATCGCCGCCGGCCTGGGTCGCATCTACATCAACACGCGCCTCGCCAGCCGCGCGCCGCGGGAGCGCTGAGCGGCCCGATGCTCGGCAAGGGGCTCGGCCAGCCGGCGCTGTTTGCGATCGTCTACACGGCGGTCGCCAGCTCGATCTACTTCTCGCTCGGCGTCGTCGCCGATCACGCGCTCGGCCTGACGCCGCTCGTCTTCCTCGTCGCAGCGCTCTTCTTCGCCCTGGCGGCGATGACCTACGTCGAGGGCGCCTCGCTGCACCCCGAGCGCGCGGGCTCGACGGTCTTCGCCCGCTACGGATTCAACGAGCTCATCAGCTTCATCGCCGGCTGGGCGATCCTGCTCGACTACGTCATCCTGATCGCGGTCACCGCGTTCTCGGCGACGAACTACCTGGCGGCCTTCTGGGGCGACCTCGGGCACGGCAGCACCGAGATCATCCTCGCGCTGGGGATCGTCGCCTACGTCGCGCTGCGCAACATCCGCGG
Organism: Baekduia sp.; assembly: GCF_035996765.1. Lineage (NCBI taxonomy): Bacteria > Bacillati > Actinomycetota > Thermoleophilia > Solirubrobacterales > Baekduiaceae > Baekduia > Baekduia sp. The sequence continues at coordinate 11,953 of NZ_DASYJG010000017.1, read as the reverse complement.
CTTCTCCACGACGCGCGTCAACCGGATCAGCGCGCTGGTCATCGCCGACATCGGCCTGCAGCTGGCGCTGATCGTCATCGGGCTCGCCGCCTTCTTCAACTACGACAACCTGGTCAACCCGATCCACCTCGGGACGACGCCGAAGTGGAGCGACGTCATCTTCGCCCTCGGCGTGGCGACCGTGGTCTTCACGGGGCTGGAGTCGGCGGCGGGCGTGTCGGCGGAGGTGACCGCGAGCCGTGCGTCGCTCAAGCGCCTGATCGGCAGCGCGACCGTCGTCGTCATGGTGGTCTACGTCGGCATCGGCCTGGTCGCGATGACGGCGTTCCCGGTCACCGACGGAACGACGGCGCTGAGCGACCGCTACCTCGAGGCGCCGGTGCTCGGCATCGCCGACGCGTTTGACACCGACTGGCTGGCGACGGTCTTCAAGTACACCATCTCGGTCGCGGCGACCGCGACGCTGATCGCCGCGTCGAACTCCGCGATGCTCGGCCTGTCGCGGCTGGCCTACTCGCTGTCGCGCAACCGCCAGATCCCGAGCGCGCTGGGGCGCCTGCACCCGACGCGCTCGACGCCGTTCGTCCTGATCATCATCGCCGCGGTCATCGCGGGCGCGCTGATCGTGCCCGAGGACCTCGACTTCCTCGTCGGCATCTACGCGTTCGGCGCCCTGCTGGGGCTGACGATCGCGCACCTCTCGATCATCTCGCTGCGCTACCGCGAGCCCGACCGCGAGCGCTTCTACAGCGTTCCGCTCTCGGTGCCGTTCCGTGGCGGCTCGCTGCCGCTGCCGGCGGTCGTCGGAGCGATCCTGTCGGCCGCGGCGTGGGTCAGCGTCGTGATCACCCACTCTGGCGCCCGCTACGTGGGCTTCGGCTGGATGGCCTTCGGCCTGGTGACCTACGTCGTCTACCGGCGAACCCAGGGCAAGTCGATCCTCAAGCGGGTGACGGTCCCTGAGGCGGCGCTGAAGCTGGAGCGCGACGAGCTCGAGTACGGGTCGATCTTGGTGCCGCTGACGGGCACGCCGTTGGACGACGACATGATCCAGACCGCCGGGCGGCTGGCCGGCGAGGAGATCGATCCGGGCCTCGATCGCCAGGGCTCGACGATCGAGGCGCTGTGGATCTTCGAGGTGCCGATGGCGCTGCCGATCGACGCGCGGCTGCCCGACGCGCAGCTGGAGCGCGCGCGGGCGGCGCTGCGGCGGGCCAAGGCGGTGGGGGAGGAGTACGAGGGCGTCGAGGTCGCGACGGCGACGGTGCGCGCCCGGCGCGCGGGCACGGCGATCGTCGACGAGGCGCGGCGGCGGGGCGTGCAGGCGATCGTGCTGGCGGCTGAGGAGCCGTCGCGGATCCGTGGCGGCGCGCTGCTCGGCGGCCGTGGCGGGCCGATGGACAACTTTGTCGGGGATGCGACGAAATACGTCGTCTCCAAGGCGGGCTGTGAGGTCATCCTGACGGCGCCGCCGTCGAGCGATGTGCCGGTCACGAGCGCGCTCGATCCCGAGGAGCATCCGACCCGGGCCGGCGACGACGGGCGGGCGCACGACCAGTCGATCAGCGCGGCGCCGCCGCTGCGCGAGCGGCCGCCGCGTTAACACGGCGTTCACTGTCCCTCGACCTAGCCACCCGAGGAGCGCTGAACCGCGGCCCGCTGGGTAATGTTCGCGTCGATGTTCATCCTCATCGTCGGCGCGGGTCGCGTCGGCTCCTCAGTCGCCCGGTCTTCCCTGGCTGCCGGCCACACCGTCTCGGTCCTCGACGAGGACCCGCTGTCGCATGAGCGCCTCGAGGTCGGCATGGACCGCACCTGGGAGGAGGCCGGCGGTCGCTTCACCGTCGGCCACGGCATGGAGGTCGACGCGCTGACCGAGGCCGGCATCCTCGAGGCCGACGTCTTCATCGCGTCCACCGACGGCGACAACACCAACTTGACGATCTCGCAGATCGCGCAGAAGCACTACGAGGTCGAGAAGGTCATCGTGCGCGTCATGGACCCGGCCCGGGCCGCCTGGTATCGCGAGCAGGGCCTGCACACCATCTGTCCCACGCAGCACGCGATCGAGATGTTCACCTCGGCGCTCGGCGAGATCGGCTAAGGAGCGCACGGATGTACGTGATCATCGCCGGAGGCGGCAAGGTCGGTTGGAACCTCGCCCGCGAGCTGATCGACAAGGGCAACGAGGTGACGCTCATCGAGAGCCGTCGCACGCGGTACCTCACGATCGAGCAGGAGCTCGAGCACGCCGTCCAGTACGGCGACGCGACCGAGCTGTGGGTCCTGGAGCGCGCGGGCATCCAGCGCGCCGACCTGTGCATCGCGGTCACCGGCGACGATGAGGACAACCTCCTGATCTGCCAGATCGCCAAGGAGAAGTACCTCTGCGAGCGCATCATCGCCCGCATCAACAACCCGCGAAACCGACCCTGGTTCGAGCTGCTGGGCATCCAGCCCGCCGTCAGCGCGACCGACCTGATCCTGCGCCTGATCGAGCACGAGGTGCCGTCCTACGGGCTCGTGCACCTGCTGGATCTTCGCGACGAGCAGCTGGAGATCATCGAGGTCGAGGTCACCCAGCACTCACCCGCCGCCGGCAAGACCGTCCACGAGATGAACCTCCCCGACGGCGCGCTGATCATCTCGCTGCTGCGCGCCGGCCGCGGCTTCGTCCCCAAGTCCGACTCGATCATCGAGGCCGGCGACGAGGTCCTGCTGGTACTCGACCCCGGCCTCGAAGACGCCATCACCGCCCGCTTCGCGCCAAGCGACCGCGACGCGGCCTAGCCTTCTATACTCGGCGGCCGCAACACCGCCCCATTGCCGGATGGTGTAATTGGCAACACGGCTGGTTCTGGTCCAGTTATTCTAGGTTCGAGTCCTAGTCCGGCAGTCTCGCGAAGCGCCTAGAAACGGGCGCTTTCTGCGTTCTGGGCGCTCCTTCCCGGGTACGCCCGCGGTCGAGCATGAACTGGCCCGAGATCATCGCCGGACTGCTGTTTCTCATCTGGCCACTGACCTACCGTCACCAGATCGCGAAGATCCACGATCGCATGCAGGCCCGTGGCCGGGACACGACGCGGTTCGACGAGAGTATGAGCCGGCCGTTCTTCCGAGCGATGCTGTGGATCGTGCCCGTGCTCGGCGTGGCCGTGCTGCTCGCTGGTCTCGCCAGTAGCTAACACCTATACCCAAGCGCCACTGCGGCGATCTAGAGTGCTCTGCCGTGAGTGAGCATTGGGTGGTGGACTTCGACGTTGGGGCGGTGCAGGACTTCGAAGGGGTGAAGGCGCGAGATGAGCGGCGCGGGGTCTTCACGGTGATCGACAAGTTGCGCCAGTTGGGTCCCAAGCTGCAAGGCCCGCACATGAAGTCGCTCGCCGGCGAGGCTGATCTCTGAGTCGATCAATCACTCATAGGTTATCATGAATGAGTCATGGTCAGGCATAACAGCAGCAGCGGTGTCAGCTTCGGGGAACTCGTCGGCGAGGAGCTCAACTCCGACGATGACTTTCGGCGTGAGTGGTTGAGGCTGGCTCCGGCTCGGCAGTTCGCGGTCATGCTGATCGGATATCGGTCCGATCACGGGCTGTCCCAGCGGGCGCTTGCCGAGAACCTTGGCGTATCCCAGCCGCGCATCGCCAAGATGGAGTCCGGTGAGCAGAACCCTGATTTCGACACGATCGTTGCCACCGTCGAGCGGCTTGGGACGGAGTTCGTTCTTGACGTTGGGCCCGCGCAATACGAGGCTAAGTTGGTGACCAGGGGAGCGAAGACTTCGGGAGCCGTCGCCCGCTACGGCAACGTGTCGGTCGTCACCGCGTCGGCTTCGAGACGCAAAACCGGACGTTGAAGGCCCGAAGGGCCTCAGAGCGGGTCTGGACAAGAGGTCGTAGACGGGCCCGATGCGCTCAGGTTGGCCGGAAAACGGCCGAATCAGAAGGAAGCCGTGCTCGAGCTTCCTTCTGCCGATCCTTCGCTGCTGCCCGCGATGCGGGAGCAGGGTGGTGAGCTCGGCCGCCAGTTCGTCGACGTGTTCGTCGGCTTCCGCCTGCGCTTTCACACCGAGCGGGAGGCGTTCTCGTTCTCCCAGCACTTCCGGTTCGCCTCGCCGCGGTCGGCGTTGCGGCAAGAGGGTGGCGGCGTGGTGTGGGTCGGCTTCCACGGTTGGGCGTTCGATGCCGCCGATGCGCAGATGCAGGCGGCGCTTGCTGTGCGCCACAGCGCTATTCGGGGGAAGGTCCGCCACATTCCGGCGGCTACCGACGCCGAGATGCATCCGACCGATCGGCTGCTGTTGGAGCCCGAGAAGGCACGGCGCGAGCGCGACGAACTGCTGGCCAAGATCGACGAGGCCCTGCCGCATATGTACGACACGCGCCGCACCGCGCTCGGCGGGGCGAGCCCAGCGTCGCGGCAGATCGGCACAGGGCGACCGGGCAGCGGCAGTGCTACCCCTGCCAGCACCCCGCGCCAGGATCCACCTGCCAGCCGCGTCTCCAAGGCACCGCCCGGCTTCGACACCAGCGCCGGCACGACGCCGAAGCGCAAGCGCAGCCTCTTCGGCCGCTGACCGCTGAGGGAAGGATCCGGCGCCTCCGGCGTCTAGAGGGGTAGGCCACTCGTCCATCTGCCCTCGAAGGGAGCACTGTCATGGCCAGCTTTCTCTCGTCCCGCCGCATGCTCGTCGTCGCGCTTGCTGCGCTCACCGCGCTTGCTGGAGTCCTGCTGCTGTCGCGCGATCAGCCGGCAAATGCCGCTGCCAGCGGCAAGACCGTTCACCTCTCCGCCAATGCGGCGGGCAAGTTGAAGTTCAACAAGACCAAGATCACCGTGTCGCACGGCAAGGTCACGTTCGTCATGGCCAACCCGAGCAGCTCGGGCAAGCCGCACGCGATCGCCGTCGAAGGCAAGCACGTCGACAAGGACGGCAAGACCGTTCAGCCCGGCGGCACGTCGAAGATCACCGTGACCCTCAAGAAGGGCACGTATGAGTTCTACTGCCCCGTGGACGGCCACAAGGCCGCCGGCATGGAGGGCAAGGTCATCGTGAAGTAGCCCCTCCAGCTGCGTCGAGGGACGACTGATGGTCTGTCACGGACCATCAGTCGTCCCTCGACGCCTGGCGGGCGCGGCGCTACGCCGCCGCCTGCTCGGCCCAATCGCGGTAGAGGCGCCAGTAATGGCCCTCTGCCGCGAGCAGCTCGTCGTGCGTGCCGGATTCCACGATCCGGCCGCCTTCGAGCACCACGATCCGCCCGGCCTGCCGGATGGTCGACAGCCGGTGCGCAATTACGATCGCGGTCCGGCCCGCCAGCAGGCGCCGCAGGCCTTCCTCGATGATCGTCTCGGTGTGGAGGTCGACGTTCGACGTCGCCTCATCCAAGACCAGGATCCGCGGGTCGGCGACCAGCGCACGGGCAAAGGCCACCAACTGCCGCTGGCCCGCCGACAGCTGCACGCCACGTTCGCCGATCTGGGTGTCCAACCCGTGCTCCAACCGCTGCACGAACTCCCACGCGCCGACGGCGCGGCACGCGCGCTCCAGCAGCGCGTCGTCGACAGCACCGTCGTCGCGGATCCCGAAGGCGATGTTCTCCCGCAGCGTCCCGCTGAACAGGAAGCCCTCCTGCGGCACGATCCCCATCTGCGAGCGCAGCGAGCGCATCGTCACGTCGCGCAGATCGACGCCGTCGACCTTGATCGCACCCGAGGTCGGGTCATAGAAGCGCGCCGCCAGCTTGGCGAACGTCGACTTGCCCGCGCCGGTCGCGCCGACCAGCGCCACGGTCTGCCCCGGCGGGACATGCAGCGTCACGTCCTCCAAAGCGGTCTTCGTGCCTTCGGCCGTCGAGTAGGCGAACGTCACGTCCTCGAACGCGATCTCGCCCCGCAGCGGTCGCGGCAGGTCCGGCGCGCCCGGCTTGTCGACCAGGTCGGGCTCCTCGTCGAGCAGACCGAAGATCTTGTCCAGCGCCGCCATGCCCGACTGGTAGGTCGTGTAGACCTGCGACAGCTGCGAGATCGGGTCGAAGAAGCCGTTGAGCGCGGCGATGAAGCCGACCAAGACACCGACCGTGACGCTGCCGGCCAGCACCTGATGGCCGCCGTAGATGAGGATCCCGACCGTCGCGATGGCGGAGACGAACTCGATCGCCGGGAAGTACGCGGCGTTCAGGTTGACCGTCGTCTGGTTCGCTGCGCGATTCTCGGCGTTGAGGATCGCGAAGCGATCTATGTGTCGCGGCTCCTGCGCGAAGGAGCGCATCACGCGAATGCCCGACAGGGTCTCCTGCAGGTAAGCCGTGAGCTGGCCGATCGTCTCGCGCGTACGCCGGAACGCGTCGGCCGAGGCCAGCCGGAAGGCCAGCGAGCCGACGGCCATCACCGGAAAGATGATGAAGGTCAACAGCGCGAGCTCGACGTCGAACCAGAGCAGGATCGCGATCGAGCCGATCAGCGTCAGCGTCGCCTGAAAGAGGGTGGTGACCGAGTCGGTGACCATCGACTCCAGTGCCTCGACGTCGTTGGTCATGCGCGAGATCAGCACGCCCGCCGGGCGGCGCTCGTAGAAGCCGACCGGCATCTCCTGCAGGTGCTCGAAGATGTCCAGCCGCAGATCCTGCAGGGCGCGCTGGCCGACCCAGTTGGTCAAATATGTCTGGACGTAAGACGTGCCCCAGACCACCAGCGCGCTGAAGATGAAGAGCACGACGATGACGTCCAGCGCGCCGAGGTCGCCCTTGGTGATGCCCTGGTCGATCGCCTGCTTGGCCAGCGGCGCGGGCGCCAGCGAGGCGGCCGTCCCCAGGACCAGGGCCACGAACATCAGCGCCGTCCGCGTCCGGTAGGGGCGCAGCAGCTCGACGATGCCGCGCAGCTTGCGCCCGCGTCCGCCGGTCTCGCGCAGGCGGCGGCGCAGATCGTCGCGCCGGCTCAGTCCTGCTGCCTGCTCGCTTCTCACAGTCCCGCCACCTCTCGCTCGATCGGGTTGCGGTTGAGGAAGACCTGATCCGGCAGGCCCTTCTCGACGATCTCGGCGTACAGCGGTGAGAGCTCCAGCAGCTCGTCGTGGGTGCCCTCGGCGATGATGCGTCCGTCTCCGACCACGACGATGCGGTCGGCCAGCGCGATCGTGCTCAACCGGTGGGCGATGATGAAGGTCGTGCGTCCGGCCATCGCCTCGCGCAGCGCCTCCTTGATCGCCTGCTCGGTGGAGGCGTCGACCGCGGAGGTCGCGTCGTCGAGGACCAGGACGCGCGGGTCGGCCAGCAGCGCACGCGCGATCGCGACGCGCTGGCGCTGACCGCCGCTGAGCGTCAGGCCGCGCTCGCCGACGCGCGTCGCGTAGCCGTCGGGCAGCGCCGCGATGAAGTCATGGGCCTGCGCGCGCCGTGCGGCCCGCTCGATCTCCTCCATCGCCACGTGCTCGGCGCCGCCGCGCGCGTAGGCGATGTTGTCGGCGATGGTGGTGGAGAACAGGAACGGCGCGTCGTCGACGACCGCGATCGCCTGGCGCAGCTCGACGGGGTCGACGTCGCGGACGTCGGCGCCGTCGATCAGGACTGCGCCGGCGTTGACGTCATAAAGCCGTGGGAGCAAGGCCACCAACGTGGTCTTGCCCGAGCCGGTCGCGCCGACCAGCGCGACCGTCGTCCCCTCCGGGACGTCGAGCGACACGTCGTACAGCGCGTGCCCGGGCGCGCCCTCGTAGCCGAAGGAGACGTCGCGCAGCTCGACATGCCCGCTCCCCGCCGGCAGCGCGAGCGGCGACGCCGGCGCCGCGATCGCTGCGCGGCGATCGAGCAGCTCGAAGATGCGCGCGCCCGAAGCGGTCGCCCGCTGCGCCAGCCCGAGCGACATGCCCAGCGAGCGCATCGGTCCCAACAACATGAGCAAGTAGGTGTAGAACGCCGTGAAGTCGCCGAGCGTCATGTGGCCCGACACGACCCGGCGCCCGCCGAACAGCAGCACGCACGCCAGACCGATCTGCGGCAGGAAGCCGATCAACGGCTGGTAGAAGGCGCTCAGCTTCGTCGCGATCATCTCCTGGTCAAAGACGCGCGCGGTCGAGCGGGCGAAGCGCTCGAGCTGGCGGTCCTCGCGCGCGAAGGCCTTGACGACGCGCACGCCGCCGATCGACTCCTCCGCGTCGGCGGTCAGCTCCGCGATCCGCTGCTGGACCGCCTGCTGGGCGGGCCGCGCGCGGCGGCCGTACCGCGCGGCGATGATCACGACGAAGGGGACGGGCACCAGCGAGATGACCGCCAGCAGCGGATCGACGAGCAGCATCGCCACCGCGGCGAGCACGATCGTCAGCGCCGACTGCATGATCAGCACGAGGCCGTAGCCGAGGAAGAAGCGCACGGCCTGCAGGTCGACGGTCGCGCGCGACATCAGCTGGCCGGTCTGCTGGCGGTCGAAGAAGCCGAGTTCCAGCGAGAGCAGGTGCGTGTAGAGCCGCTGGCGCAGGTCGTACTCGACGCCGAGCGAGACGCGCCCGGCGATCAACCGTCGCGCAACGGTCAACAGCAGGCGCCCGACGCCGGCGGTCGCGATGAGGATCCCGAGCCGGTCCAGGTCCGAGCTGTCGCCTGCCCGGATCTGGTCGATGGCACGGCCCGTGAGCCATGGGATCGTCACCGTCAGCGCCATCGCGACGGCGGCGAGGACGCCCGAGAGCACCACGCCGCGGCGGTAGGGCGCCAGGAAGCCGAGGAGTCTGCGGAAGATCGCCAAGGAGCCGTATTGTAGTTGCGCAGGAAACAAACCTGCGCCGAGGGGGTCGGGAGGGGTGCGGGCCTGCGATGCTCAGGGTCAAATGGAGGCTTCGCGATTCGGCCTGTGCGACCGCTGCGCGCACCAGCAGCTCGTCAAGAGCGGGCGCGGCTCGGAGTTCTCGATGTGCCGCCTCGGTCTCAAGGACCCCGACTGGCCCAAGTACCCGCGGATGCCCGTGCTGCAGTGCTCGCGCTACGAGCCTGCCGCCGCCGCGCGCCGCGCCTCGATCTCATAGGGGTTGGACGCGTAGCCGCGGTAGAGGTAGCTCAGCGGCATCGTCAGCGGGTGGTGCTGCATCTGCCAGACGTGGCAGAGCTCGTGGCAGACGAGGTCGGCCGATGTGGTCGCCAGCGGCGCGCGCAGCAGGATCAGGTCCCACATCGTGTAGCCGTCAAAGCGCGAGAACCACGGCAGCGTGAAGAGCCACGGCACGGTGAAGATCCGCACGGTGCGCCGCAGCCGGACCGGCCGCGGGTAGAGCTCCAGCCGGTCCAGTCGTGCCTTGGCCGCCGCCAGGGCGGCGCGCTCGTCAGGCGAGGGAGGACGCAGCAGGCTCAGCCGAGGGGTACCGGGTCGAGCACCAGGATGAAGCCCGCGTCCTGGTTGGCCGTCGTGAACTTGGATGAGAAGAGCTTGCCGATCGTCAGCGCCGAGACGTTCTGCGCATCCGGCGACCGGCTGACGCTCGCGACCGTCGGCGTCTTCTTGGCGACCAGCGTCGTGGCGAGCGGATGGATGATCGCCGACTGCACGTCGGGCTCGTCGGTGCGGAACAGGAGCGCGTGCGCGGGGGTCGTCTTGGCCTTCGTGAGCTTGCCGGTCACCGGGTCCAGCGCCGCCGGGCCCGTCGGCGGCAGGATCACGACCGCCTTCGACACGCCGAGGTACTTGAACGAGTACAAGGCCAGCTCCAGCGCCTCACGTCGCAGCAACAGGAGACGCGCTTGCGACGGCTTACCGGCGAGGTTGCAGTTGTCGGCGTACACGCCGCACAGGCGATAGAGCACGCCGGTGCCGTCCAAGATGTCGATGTCACCGCCCTGTGCTGCCGTCTGCAGCACGGCGATGGTCACCGGCAGCCCATGGAGCTCCAGCGCGCTGCCCGTGACCGTGGCCAGCTGCTTGCCCCCGACGCGGTACTCGCGCCCGACGTGGTCGGCGATCTCGTTCGCCCCGAGGACGCCCTTGGTGGTCGGTTCCCACCTCGACCAGGGCGGGCCGGCAGGCAACGTGGAGATGTTGTCGTTCTTGCCGCCGACGACCACGGCGACGAGCAGCACGACCGCCGCTGCGCCGATGGCGATCAGCGCGCCGAAGAGGAACTGGAAGCGCGCGGAGTAGCGCGAGTACGGCGGGACGACCACCTCGATTGGGGCGGCGGCTTCGTCGGCGGTCTGCGTGGTGGCGGCCGCCGTGGCGTCGGCGGCGAGCGTCTCGGTGTCGCTTACGCCTTCGCCTGCCGGCGCCCACAGGCGGCCGGCGGCGGCGCGCGGCGTCTCGGTCGGCACGAGCGTCGCCGGATCCCACTCGGGCCGCGTGCCCACGAGATCCGGCGGCCGGTGGCGGCTCTGCTCGAAGCTCTCCTCAGCCTCGGCGACGACGTCGACCTCGGCGTCCTTCGGGCGCTGGTTGTCGTCGTCGGGGATGTCGTGCTCGACGCTCACAGCTTCGGCCAGATCGTGTCGTCGGTGATGTCGATGGTCGGAGCCTCGAGCTCGAGCGACTCCAGCAACTCGACGACCTCGTCGCCGAACAGCTCCTTGCGCTTGACGAGCTCGTCGGCGACGTAGGCGACCTGCTCGCGGTTGTGGCGGATCACGCAGAAGGCGGTCACGTAGGCCTGCCCGAGGATCTCCGCGGCCGATCGGGCCTTGTGGGGATCGCGCAGGATCGCCGCGATCGGGTCGCCGCTCTGGGTCATGCCGCGCGAGCGGTTCATGATCTTCTGGCCGATGCGCTCGAAGCGCCGCAGGTACTCGCGCTCGGCCTCCTCGCGCGCCTCGTCGCTCTCGAACTCCAGGTGCGACAGATCGACCGGCATCGGCCCCATGCCCGAGAAGCCGACCATGACCGCGGCGCTGGTGCTCGCCGACTGCACGTCGCCGCCGACGCCGGTGCCGTTCTCCCCGTAGAAGACGTGCTCGGCGGCCATGGCGCCGAGGCCCCAGACGATGTCGGCCGCCTCCTGGTGGCGCCAGCGCACGAAGCGCTCTTCACGATCCATCACCTGGTGGTGGCCGAGCGAGCCGCCGCGCTTGCGGATCGACAGGCGCGTCGACTGGCGAAACGACATGTAGACGTGGGCGGCGACCGCGTGGCCGGCCTCGTGGATCGCGGTCGAGCGGCTCTCCTCGGCGATGTAGTCGATATTCTGCGCGGTGCCCGACTCGATCGTCGTGATCGCCTGGACCATGTCGTCCCAGCCGGCCTCCAGCCGCCCGTCTGCGTGCGCGTAGGTCAGGGCCATCGAGCAGACCTGCTCGATCATCGCGGGGGAGTAGCCGCCGGTGATCCGCGCCAGCTCGTCGCGCCGCTTGGGCGTGTTGAGGTCGGCGACGTGGTCGACCTTGTCGAGATAGAGGTCGAAGATGTCGGCCCGATCATCCTTGGTCGGCGTGCGGAACCAGACGTGGCGGCCCATGCGGCCCGGGCGGATGAGCGCCGGGTCGAGGCGGTCGATGGGCACGTTGGTGGCGCCGATGAAGTAGACCTGCTCCTGCCGCGGCTTCGGCGCGCGGCGGCGCAGCGTCACGCTCCCGACCTTGCGCGGGATGATGTACGACGCGTCGAGGAAGTTGTTGATGCGGTTGGTCCAGAACTTGTTCCAGAACGGGGGCTCGTCGACGCCGTCCATCTGGATCAGCAGCTGGTTGAGGGCCATGCCGCCGCCCATCCCGCCGCCCATGCCCCCCGGGAAGATGAAGTTCTCGATGCGCCCGTAGAACGCCGCGAGCGAGGGCGGCAGCCACGGCTGGGTGCTCGGCGCCCGCAGCTCGAAGAGCTTCTCGCGCCACGCGCGCGTCTCGAGGATCAGGTCGCCGCTGCTCGTCTGCGCGCCCCACGGGCCGTGGAAGGCGAAGTCCTCGAACGAGGTGTCGCCGGTGAACGCGCCGGCCGTGCCGCCGCCGCCGAGCGCCTGGCGGCGCAGGCCGACGGCGTCGATCTCGTC
>NZ_DASYJG010000016.1:0-3745 GCF_035996765.1 Baekduia sp. | reverse complement strand
TGGAGCGCTACCTGCTGCGCTGTGAGCTGAAGACCGCGCGACTCTTCGAGGCGGCCTGCATCCTCGGTGCGCTCGAGGCGGCCCCCGCCCGCTCCGACGGAGCGACACATCCCGCCGAGGCGCTGCGCGAGTTCGGGCGTCGCATCGGCCTGGCCTTCCAGATCTTCGACGACGTCCTCGATGTCGCCGGCCCCGCGGAGCGCACCGGCAAGCACCGCGGCACCGATCTGCTCGACGGCACCGTCACGCTGCCGTTCATCCTGGCGCGTGAGCGTGACTCGGCACTTGGCGCGCTGGATCCCCGCGCGATCGAAACGCCTGCGGCCGCGGAGGAGATCTGCGACCGCATCGCGGCGACCGGCGCGCTGGAGGAGGCGCGCGCCATCGCCCTCGAGCATGTCGCGGCCGCCAAGGCCGTCGTCCCGCCGGGCCTCCCCGACCGCGAGCGCAACGCGCTGCTGCTCGTCGCCGACGGCGTCGTCGCCCGCTACGCCTGAGGCTTAAATACAGCGGGCCGGCATCCCAGCCGGCCCGCTGTCTGAGTCACGGAGGAGACGTGACGGGGAGAGCCCTAGAAGTCTTCGGGGACGATGTGATCCTCGGTCAGCGCCGTGGTGAAGCGCTCGATCTCGTCCTCCATGTTGGCGTGCGCCAGGCGCTTGAGATCGCGGACCAGCGCCTCGGTGCCACGGTCGAGCTCCTCGTCGAAGCGCTCGACGAGGTCCTGCTCAAAGATCCCGGTGCCGGCCCACTCGCAGTTGGGGCAGCGGAGCGTGACCTCCCAGTGCGTCGCGCCGGCCTCTTCCCACTCGGTCGGGTAGACCAGGGTGGAGGCGCAGGAGCCGCAGACGTGAAGGTCGTCGACCGTCTCGTCGTGGGACTTCGCAGGCGACGGGGCGATCGACGCCGCGCCCGCAGCCTGCTGGTCCTCGAAGTAGACGACCTCGATGGTCTTCCCCGAAGGGAGGACGACTCGGCGAACGTAGTGGCGGGGATCGTGAAGGCTCATCGTCTCGAGGAGTTTCGGCTGGCGCTGACAACCCGGTGATCGGTTGTGGCTTCGGCGAACTTGAACCTCCAATCGACCATTCGTCCGCACGCGGATATGGCCAGAGAATGAGCCGATTGGCCCTATGCCGCGTTACCCTCATCAGACACCCCACGGAGGCTTCATCCCATGCCGGGAATCGGTATCCCAGAACTGCTCATCGTCCTCGTCATCGTGCTGCTCGTGTTTGGTCCCAAGCGCCTGCCCCATCTCGGCAAGCAGCTCGGCGGCGGCATGCGCGAGTTCAAGGATTCGATCCAGGGCAAGGACAAGGACGACGAGGACGCAGACGACGCTGCGGCCGACCGTCCTGAGCTGACGCGCGCCCAGCAGGCCGACGTGCTCGACCCCACGCCCGACGCCACGCGCACGCCCGTCGGCGATCGGGACGAGTCCGCCACGCGTCCCGGCGGGTAGCCGTTGCCCGCCATCCGGCCGGTCGGCCACGAGGAGCGGCTGAGCCTCATCGAGCACCTCGATGAGCTGCGCACGCGGATCATCCTCTGCATCGTGGCCTTCGTGCTGTCGTTCAGCCTCTGCTACTGGCAGAACGACCGCATCCTCGACATCATCAACGTGCCGCTGGACCACGCCCATCGCGTGGACTGCAAGACCAGCGACCGCAAGAAGGCCGACGACGCGCTCGAGCGCTCCGGCTGCTTCAACGAGGCCGTCGGCGGCTACCTGAAGGCCGCGGCGCCGGCGCTGACGCATGCGGCGCGGACGCTCGGTGCGATCGCCGGCGCCGACGGCGTGAGCGCGGCGACGCGGACCCAGAGCGCGCAGACCGCGCGGGAGTTGCAGGCCGCCGCCGTCCAGGCCGCGAGGGCCGCGGCGCTGACGCCCAAGGCGTCGACCGGGCGCCAGCCCGTGACGCTCGGCGTCACCGAGCCCTTCCTGACGACGGTCACCGTCAGCGCCTACGCGGCGCTGCTGCTCGCGCTGCCGTTCATCCTCTTCCAGCTCTACGCGTTCGTCTTACCGGCCTTCAGCAACGAGGAGCGCCGCGTCGCACTGCCGCTGATGACGATGGTGCCGGTCCTGTTCGTCATCGGGGTGGTGTTCGGCTACTTCCTGGCGCTGCCACGTGCCGTCTCCTTCCTGCAGAACTACAACGACGGCGCCTTCGACATCCTGGTCCAGGCCAAGGACTACTACCGCTTCTGCACGCTGCTGCTGGCGGCGATGGGCGTGTTGTTCCAGATCCCGATCGGCGTGCTGGCCATCGTCCGGTTGCGGATCCTGACCGTCAAGCAGCTGCGCTCCTACCGCGGCTACGCGCTGATCCTGTTCGCGGTCGTCGCCGCGGTCGTGACGCCGACGCCGGACCCCTTCACGATGCTGATCGCGATGGCTCCGCTGGTCGTGCTGTACGAGATCAGCCTGATCCTCGGTCGGATCTTCCAGCCCAGCGGTGAACCGCGCTTCGGGTTCCTGGCCGATCGTGATGAGGACGACGAGGAGCTATCGGACGATGACGCTCCGGCAGACGTGCCCGGCGGCGGGGAACTCAAGGTCCCGAACGATCTAGACTGAGCCGCATGCTGTTCGACCTTCGCGGCCGTGGCCGCCGACGCGCGGTCCAAGGGATCTACCTCGGTCTCGCCATCCTCATGGGTGGCGGTTTGGTGCTGTTCGGCGTCGGTGGCGCCACGAGCGGCGGATTGTTGGATGCGTTCAAGTCCAGCAGCGGCCAGACGAGCGTCGACAAGGTCTTCCAGCAGCGCGTCGACAAGGCGGAGACCGGCGTCCGGGTCCGGCCGAAGGACCCGAAGGCATGGGCCGAGCTGACGCGCGTGCGCTTCCAGCAGGCCGGCACCGGCGATGGCTTCGACGCCAACCAGGGCGTCTTTACCGACAAGGGCAAGGTCCAGCTCCAGGGGGCCGCGACCGCCTGGGACAAGTACGTGACGCTGACCGACAAGCCCGACGACAACGTGGCTTCGCTGATGGTCCAGGCGTTCGGCACGAGCGGGCTCAACGAGCCCGCCGAGGCCGTCTCGGCGATGGAGATCATCCTCGACCGCCGCCCCGCAACGGGCCCGCTCTACGTGCAGCTCGCCGACCTCGCCTACCAGGCCGGCCAGACCCGCAAGGCGCAACTCGCCTCCAAGAAGGCCCTCTCGCTGACGCCCGCCGACAGCCGCGAGCAGATCAAGGCCCAGCTCGACGCGGCGCGCCAAGCGGCCAGCTCGACGACCCCGTCGGCAACGGCCACACCCTCCCAGTAGCGGCGCGTCGTCGGCGCCCGCGAGGCGGCGCCCAGCACCACCTCCTCGCTATCCTGTCCGACCCCGCCCCTATAGCTCAACTGGCAGAGCAGCGGACTCTTAATCCGAAGGTTCTAGGTTCGATTCCTAGTGGGGGCACTGGCGAGAAGCCCGGCAAATGCCGGGTTTCTTTCGTTCTCGCGCCATTCCTGAAGTAGCGGACGTGTCCCGGATTCGGGTCAGGGTGCGGGCGTGGTTGGTGGGGCGGCGCTCCGTGACGATCGCCACCGCGCTCTCGTGGCCTGGGGCGTTGGGTGAAAGTGTTGCGCTGTGATTCGGGGTTCGATTTGTGTGGGCACCGAACGAGCGCCGCGCGGATGGCGACATCACGGATCACCGCCTCGGTTCAGACACGCTCGTGCCGCCAACACGGGTAGCGCGAACGGTTCCGCTGCGCCACGAGGGTACGGGGGGGGGGGGGGGGGGG
>NZ_DASYJG010000015.1:0-30424 GCF_035996765.1 Baekduia sp. | reverse complement strand
TCAAAGACCGAAGGGTGGGGATCGGTATCGAACTGGTATAGGAGTTTTTTCATCGGCGGGCATTGTATCAAGCCGCGGTGGTCACCAGATGCTGCGGTTTGCCTGATGCCCACGCGTCGATGTTGTCGACCAACTGATCCGCGAGAAATTGCATTGCGCCGTCCGATGCCCAGGCGATGTGCGGCGTCAGTATGAAATTGGGCCGCCGCACGTCGAGCAGCGGATTGCCGTTCTTCGGGGGCTCCACGGTGAGCACATCGAAACCCGCACCGGCAATCAAACCTTCGTCGAGCGCCTGAATCAACGCAGCCTCGTCCACCAATCCGCCGCGCGCCGTGTTGATGAGCAGCGCGTTGCGCTTCATCTTGCGGAACGCCTGAATATCGATCAGGTTGCGTGTCGCCGGCAGCAGCGGGCAATGCAGGGAAATGACGTCGGAGCGGGCCAAAACCTCGTCCAAAGGCGTGAACAGTACGTCCTGCATTTTCGGCGGAGGATGATCGGCGAACAGCACCTGCATGCCGAAAGCGCGACCGATGGCAGCGGTGCCCTGACCGATCGCGCCCTCACCGATGATGCCCAGCGTGGCGCCGTGCAAATCCCCGATATCATGGGTGAGGAAACAGAATTGTTCCGATTTGTTCCACACCCCTGCCTCGACGTCCTGCCGGTAGCTGAGAAGGTTGCGCCTCAGGGCCAGAATCATTGCGAAGGCGTGCTCCGGCACCGTGTGCACGGCGTAGTTGCGGATATTGGCGACGGCGATCCCGTGCTCATTGCAGTAGGCAAGGTCCACCACGTCGTAGCCGGTGGCTGCCACCGCGATCATTTTCAGCTGCGGAAGCCGGCTCAAGGTGTCGGCGCGCATCGGGACTTTATTGATGATCGCCACATCGGCGCCGCTGAGACGCGCAACGATTTCCTCGACGGCGGTTTTCGAGTGCTCGATGTATTCCGCGGGGAACGCAAATCGGCGCATTCTCGCCTTGAGCGAAGCGCGATCGAGGAACACCACGCGCATGGTCAAGAATTTCGCCAGTAGGATTGCGCGGCGGCAACACCGCTGCCCGGCTCGATGTTCATGCCGATGTCGAGCATCGCCATTTCCGATCCGGCGAGCGCGCCGAGCAGCATGAGTTCATTCAGATCCCCCAGGTGACCGATGCGAAACAGTTTGCCCGCTACTTTCGAGAGGCCCGCGCCCAGCGACAAATTGTAGCGCGTGTATGCGCGTGTAATCACGGCGGCTGCATCGACACCGGGCGGGACCAGGACAGCTGTCACCGTATCCGAATACCACTTGGAGTCGGCCGCGCAGAGTTTGAGTTTCCAGCCCTGCATCACAGCTGCGCGCGCGCCGCCGGCGAGATATCGATGCCGCCGGAACACGTTCTCCAAGCCTTCCTCGGCCAGCATGCCGAGCGATTCGCGCAAGGCATACATCATCTGCAGCGAGGGCGTGTAGGGAAAGTAGCCGGACGCATTGGCTGCGACCATGTCGCCGAAATCGAAGTAGCAGCGCCGCGAGGTGGTGCGCTTGGCGGTCTCGAGCGCCTTTTGGCTCACGCACACGACACCCAGTCCCGCCGGCAGCATCAGGCCTTTCTGCGAACCGCTGATGCAGACATCCACAGCCCATTCGTCCATGCGAAAGTCGATGCTGGCCAGAGCGCTCACCGCGTCCACGAAAAGCAGTGCCGGATGTTGGATGCTGTCCATCGCACGGCGCACGGCCGCGACGTCGCTGGCCACGCCTGTGGCCGTTTCGTTCTGACAAACCAGAACCGCCTTGATGGTGTGCTGCCGATCCGCCTCCAGCGCCGACAGGTATCGATCAATGGGCGCGCCTTCACCCCATGGGGTCTCCAGGATTTCGACCTCGAAACCTAAGCGCCGGCACATGTCCGCCCATAAATGGCTGAATTGTCCGAAGCGCGCGATGAGCACCTTCTCGCCGGGACTGAGGCAATTGGTGAGCGCAGCTTCCCAACATCCGGTGCCGGAAGACGGAAATAGGATGGGATGGCCGACGGTCGTTTTGAATACCGTCTTGAGGCCTTCGAGGCAGGCTTGGGTCAGCCGCGGAAAATCGGGTGAACGATGGTCTTCGGCGGCAACCGACATCGCTCGCAAAATCCGGTCCGGAACATTCGTAGGGCCCGGAACAAACAGAAAATTTCGACCGGCCATCGGCGATCTCCTGAGATTATGTGGCGATCATGCTGGCATTAGGCTTAATCGACTCCGTCGATGGACACTCAAATTGCGAGTATCCTCAAGGCCTGGGTGTCCAAACGGGCCGCTAAGAATGCCTGCCCAGATCATTATGATATATGAGATATCAGGAGGGAATCATGCGTATTGCCATTGTGGGCCAGAGGGATTTCGGGAAGGCCGCCATGGACGCGTTCGTGAAGCGCGGGGATACGGTGGCCGGAGTTTTCTGCGCTCCTGAGAAGCCAGGCGAGGCGGCCGATCCGCTACGGTTGGGTGCGGAGCAGCTGGGAATCCCGGTCTATGCGCTCCCTTCTTTGAGGGTGGAAGAGGCGCGCCAAGCGCTGCAGGCGCTGCAAGTTGATCTGGCCGTTCTCGCCTACGTGCTGCAATTCGTGCCCCAGGACTTCGCGACGATTCCACGTCATGGAACGATTCAATTTCATCCCTCCCTGCTGCCGCGCTATCGCGGCCCGAGTTCGATCAACTGGCCCATCATCCTGGGCGATACGCGGACGGGACTGACGATATTTCGGCCCGTGGACGGACTCGATGAAGGTCCGGTCATCCTGCAGAAGGAGACTCACATCGGACCCGACGAAACCCTCGGCAAGCTGTACTTCGGCAGGCTGTTTCCGATGGGGATCGAGGCGCTCATGGAGGCGGCGGATTTGGTGGTGAGCGGGCGAGCCGCCATCACGGTGCAAGATGAGACTTGCGCGAGTTACGAAGGATGGTGCCGCGACCCCGAAGCACACATCAACTGGCACACGCATGTGGACCAAACCTATAACTTGATCCGCGGCTGCGATCCGGCGCCGGGCGCCTGGACATTATTCAATCAGAAAAGACTTCACTTGTACGACGCCCGCAAGCACTCGTCGCGCACGTTTTCGCAGGTCAAAGGCCGGATTGGCGCGGTCACCGCCATCGATGAACAAAGCGTGCGAATCTCATCTCAAGGTGGGCAGATCGAAGTCTTCAAGGTCCGCTACGACGGCGGTAAAAAACTGCCCGCGCCGCAGTTTTGCGCTGAAGCCGGCCTGGCTCTCGGCACCATTTTGGGAGCGTGACTCAAACGGTCAACACGATCTTGCCGATGTGGTCCGATGATTCCATCAACCGATGGGCTTCACTGGCCTCCGCCAGGGGAAATGTCTTGAAGATGACGGGCCGCACCTCGCCCGACTCGATGAGCGGCCAGACGTTCTCGCGCACCGCGTCGGCCACCGCGGCCTTTTGTGCCACTGTCCGCGACCTCAAGGTTGAGCCGGTGAGCGTCAGCCGCTTGACGAGGATCATGCCGACATTGATTTCCGCGCGCGAGCCGCCGAGCAGTGAGATCGTGACGACACGGCCCTCGACAGCGGCAATGTCGAGGTTTCGCTGCACGTAGGTCCCTGCGACCATGTCGAGCGTGATGTCGACGCCATATCCCTTGGTCGCCGCGCGGATCACCTCGACAAAATCCTCGGTCTTGTAGTCGATCCCTCGAACGGCGCCCAATGCTTCGCAGGCGCGCGCCTTTTTTTCGGATCCCGCCGTTGCGTATACGCTCGCACCCCAGGCCTTGGCCAGCTGAATGGCGGTGGTACCGATGCCGCTGGTGCCGCCGTGAATGAGCACGACGTCGCCGGCCTTGCAGCGCCCGCGCTCGAACAAATTGGTCCACACCGTGAGAAACGTTTCTGGAATGGCTGCTGCCTCCACCATGCTCAGTCCCTGAGGGATGGGCATTGCCAGCGGTGCGGCGACAATGGCGTAGCCCGCATAGCCGCCGCCGGGCAGCAAGGCTGTGACCTTGTTTCCGACGGACACGCCGGAGACCTTGGCTCCCAGTTGGACGATTTCTCCCGCGATCTCCATGCCGGGTAAATCGGATGCGCCCGCCGGCGGTGGATAGCGGCCTTGACGCTGCATGACGTCGGGCCGGTTGACGCCCGCGGCTTCAACGCGTACGAGCACCTCATTTTCTGCCGGCTTCGGAACCGGACGCACCGCAGTCCGTAACTGCTCGGGTCCGCCGGGCGCCGCGATTTCAATCACCGTCATCTCGCGAGGCACGCTCATTCGGCTTCTCCGCTCAGCAAATTTCAAAAGGGCCGTCAATCTAGACGCTTCGCGATAATTGGGCAAGATTGCATCGAATTGCGGCAAGATACTCGCGTGTTCATCCGGCAACTCGATTACCTGGTCACGCTCGCGCGCGAAAAGCATTTTGCCAAGGCCGCAGAGGCCTGCCATGTTTCGCAGCCGGCACTGTCCTCGGCAATCCGCAGTTTGGAAAAAGAACTGGGCATCATGATCGTGCAGCGTGGCCGGCGCTTCATGGGATTGACGGTTGAGGGCGAACGCGTGCTCCAGTGGGCGCAGCAGACGCTCACCTCGCTCTCGCACATGCGCGAAGATGCCACGATCGCCAAGTCCAGCATGGCGGGAACTCTGCGCATCGGCGCGATTCCGACCACCATGACCGTGACGGCGTTCATCACGGCGGCGTGCCGTGCGCTCTATCCAAACGTCCGCTACGCGATTTCTTCCTTGAGCACCGAAGCTATTGCCGGCCAGTTGGACCAATTCGAATTGGATCTCGGGCTGACCTACTTGGATGAGAAAACCCTCGACGGCTTCGAGTCGTTGCGTCTCTTCGATGAACGCTACGTTCTGTTGTCCAGCCGCAATGCGAAGCTCGATCCAACCGTGACCTGGGAGCAGGCGGGGCGCTTGCCGATGTGCCTGCTGACCGGAAAAATGCGCAATCGCCAGGTGATCGACGCCGCCTTCCGGCGCGCTGGTGCCAAGGCCGACGTGATTCTGGAAACCGATTCCATTTTTTCGCTGTATGCCCACGTCAGTGAAGCGGGCTTGTTCAGCATCGTGCCGCACAGTCTGCTGAATTTTTTCGATATGGCGCGTGTCCAGGCACGGCCCGTACTGCCGTATTTGACGCGTGCCATTGGTTTGATCGCACGCAACCGCCCCGCGCTTGCACCGGTCACGGCCGCAGTGTGGGAGATCGCGCGAGGACTCGAGCTGCAGAAGCGCTTCGATCTCGCGTTGGACTAGATTTCCTCGCGCCGGCCTGGAATTCCTGCTTCATTAGCCGTGCCTATTAGGCGATCAATCTAAACGATTAGACGCCCATTTCTCTTGATTCCACACTCGAAGGCGCCACTTAAAGTGTTGGCGCCGGCATTTAAAGCCGGGCCGGGAGTTAGAGCTATGGACCAGAAAGTTGACCTGAAACAGTATGAATTGTTCATCGATGGCAAGCACGTCGCGCCGAGCACGGGCGAGTACACCATCGATCTTGATCCGGCGACCGAAGAGCCGATTGCCGAAGTTGCGCAAGGCGGTAAGGCCGACGTCGACAAGGCCGTGAGCGCCGCGCGCGCCGCGCTGAAAATTTGGGGCGGTTTGCGCGCTGCGGAACGCGGCCGCATTCTGCACCGCGCGGCCTCCTTGCTGGAGCAGTACCAGGAAGAACTCATCGAGATTGAGAGCCTGGATGCCGGCAAGCCGCTCGCTGCCGTGCGGCGCCAGGACATGGCAGCGGTCATCGACACCGTCCGCTACTACGCGGGTTGGTGCGACAAGATCACGGGACAGGTGATACCGGCGCGGCCGGATGCGCTCACGTACACGGTGCGCGAGCCGGTGGGCGTGGTCGCGGCCATCGTGCCTTGGAATTTCCCCCTCATGATTGGCATGTGGAAGATCGCGCCGGCGTTGGCCTGCGGCTGCACAGTCGTGGTCAAGCCCGCGGAGCTGACCCCGCTCTCGATGCTGCGCGTCGCTGAAATATTTCTCGAGGCAGGATTGCCGCCGGGAGCACTGAATGTCGTCTGCGGCAAGGGCAGCGTGGTGGGGGAAGCCTTGGTGCAACACCCGGGAGTCGACAAGGTGACCTTCACCGGTTCTCCCAAAGTCGGCCGCGGGATCATGCAAGGAGCCGCCGGCAATTTCAAAAAGGTGACGCTGGAACTCGGCGGCAAATCCGCCAATGTCATCTTCGCGGATGCGAATCTGGACCGGGCCGTGCGCGCAGCCTCATCCGGCATCTTCTTCAATGCCGGGCAGGTATGTTCGGCGGGCTCGCGGGTCCTGGTTGAGCGGGCCGCATATGACGATGTGGTGCAGCGGCTGGCCGAACGTGCGCGCGCGATCCGTGTCGGTGATCCCGCGGATCCGAAAACCACGATGGGACCGGTCATCTCCGCCGGACAGATGCGCACGGTGCTCGACTACATCAAGATCGGGAAGGCTGAAGGCGCGTCGGTGATCACGGGCGGATCTCGCCTCGGCGATCAGGGCTACTTCGTCGAGCCGACGGTGTTCGCCAATGTTGAACATGAAATGCGCATATCCCAGGAAGAGATTTTCGGGCCGGTGCTGTCCGTCATTCCATTCGACGACGAGGAAGACGCGCTGCGCATCGCCAACGGCACGGCCTACAGCCTGGCGGCCGGCGTTTGGAGCGCGGATATTGGTCGCGTGCATCGCATGGCGGCGGGACTCAAGGCCGGCACCGTGTGGATCAACACCTATGGTTACACCGACGTGCGCCTGCCCTGGGGCGGTTCGGGCGAATCCGGCTTAGGGAGAGAGCACGGTGACGCGGCCATCGACAATTTCACGCAGCCAAAAGCGGTCTGGTTGGCGCTCGATCAATAAGTAAAATGGCGGCTGCTTCCTGCAGCCGCCTATTGTCGGAATTTTCCTACACGAAGTTCAGTGCAGCCCTGCCCGGGAAGCTTGGACTTTCGCCGATCGCTTTGACAAGCTTTCGAGCCATGTGCACACCTAGAAAAGCCGGCGTATAACGGCTAAGCAAAGGTCTTAAACTCATTCATTTTGTTCGCGCTGATGGGATGACTAAAACGCTGCCTCGCGGCCGACCTGTGTGCGGCCCGGAGACCGATCATGGATCAGAATTCGCCCACTACCGCCGGTAACGGCGCCCGGGCTCGTAGTGGCAGCGCGAAAGCGCGCAACGCTGCGACGAAGGCCAACGCTGCGGCCAAGGCGCGAAAAAAGCCGGCGCTCAACGGCCACGCTCCCAACGCTCCCGAGCTGAATCAATCAGAATTGCTCAATGCCTTGCACGCCATGCAGGCGGGTGATTTTTCGGTGCGTTTACCCGGAAATAAAATCGGCGTCGCGGGCAAGATTTGCGATGCGTTCAACACCATCGTCGCCGCGAACCAACGTATCGCGCAACAGCTCGAGCACGTCGGCGAAGTGGTGGGCCATGAAGGCAAGACGCGCACCCGCGTTCGTTTCGGCCTGTCCGACGGCGCCTGGGCCGACATGGAAGGTTCCGTCAATGCCCTGATCGATGATTTGCTGTGGCCAACAACCGCCGTTACCCGCACGGTGACCGCGGTTGCACGCGGCGACCTGCTGCAGACCGTGCCGTTGGATGTCGATGGGCGGCCGCTGAAGGGCGAATTCCTGCGATCCGCCAACATCGTCAACACGATGATCAAGCAACTCAGCATCTTCACCTCGGAAGTCACGCGCGTGGCGCGCGAGGTCGGCACCGACGGCAAGCTCGGTGGCCAGGCCGCGGTCCCCGGGGTCTCGGGCACGTGGGCCGACCTCACCGAGTCGGTGAACTCGATGGCGGCCAACCTCACCGGCCAGGTCCGCAACATCGCGCAGGTGACGACCGCGGTCGCCCAGGGCGACCTGACCCAGAAGATCACCGTGGATGCCCGCGGCGAGATCCTGGAGCTCAAGGACACCATCAACACGATGGTCGACCAGCTCGGCTCGTTCGCCGACGAGGTCACGCGCGTCGCGCGTGAGGTCGGCACCGACGGCTCGCTCGGCGGTCAGGCCGAGGTCGAGGGCGTCCGCGGCCGCTGGCGTGACCTGACCGAGAACGTCAACCAGCTCGCCTCGACCCTGACCACGCAGCTGCGCGCGATCGCCGAGGTCTCCACCGCCGTGACGCAGGGCGACCTGACGCGCTCGATCACCGTCGAGGCCCAGGGCGAGGTCGCCGAGCTCAAGGACAACATCAACCAGATGATCGCCAACCTGCGCGAGACGACCCAGATCAACGTCGAGCAGGACTGGCTGAAGACCAACCTCGCGCGGATGGGCGGCATGCTCCAGGGCCAGGGCGACCTCGGCCAGGTCACCAAGCTGATCATGAGCGAGCTGACGCCGCTGGTCACCTCCCAGCACGGCGCGTTCTTCCTGGTCGAAGGCGAGGAAGAACCGGACCTGCGGCTGGTCGCCTCCTACGGCGGCGGCGACGGGTCGGCCTCCAAGAAGCGCGATCGCTTCGCGCTCGGCGAAGGCCTCGTCGGGCAGGCCGCGGTCGAGGCCAAGCCGATCCTCGTCGAGGATATTCCCAAGGACTACATCAAGGTCAAGTCGGGCCTCGGTGAGGCGCGGCCGCGCAACATCATCGTGTTGCCCGTCGTCTTCGAGGAGCAGGTGCTCGGCGTCATCGAGCTCGCCTCGCTGCAGGCCGTCAGCGAGATCAACCGGGCCTTCCTCGAGCAGATCACCGAGACGATCGGCGTCGTGCTCAACACGATCCGCGCAAACATGCGGACCGAGCAGCTGCTGGCCCAGTCGCAGTCGCTGGCCCGTGAGCTCCAGGCCAAGAACGTGGAGATCGAGTCCGCCCGCGCCGGCCTGGAGGAGAAGGCGACACAGCTCGCGCTCTCCTCCAAGTACAAGTCGGAGTTCTTGGCCAACATGAGCCACGAGCTGCGCACGCCGCTGAACTCGCTGCTGATCCTCTCCCGCCTGCTGGCCGACAACGACGAGGGCAACCTGTCGCCCCAGCAGGTCGAGTTCGCCACCACCATCCACTCGGCGGGCAACGACCTGCTCGCGCTGATCAACGACATCTTGGATCTCTCCAAGGTCGAGGCGGGCAAGATGGAGCTCGACCTCGGCGCGGTCGCACTGGCCGACATCTGCGAGGACGTCGAGCGCTCGTTCCGGCCGGTCGCCGAGGAGAAGGGCCTGACGTTCGCGATCGAGCTCGACGACGCGCTGCCGGCCTCGATCGTCACCGATGAGCAGCGGCTGCAGCAGGTGCTGCGCAACCTGCTCTCCAACGCCTTCAAGTTCACGCCGACCGGCACGGTGGCGCTGCGGGTGCTCAGAGACGCCGACGAGCGGATCTCCTTCGCGGTCGCCGACACCGGCGTCGGTATCGCGCCCGACAAGCTCGCGTCGATCTTCGAGGCCTTCCAGCAGGCCGACGGCACGACGTCGCGCAAGTACGGCGGCACGGGCCTGGGCCTGTCGATCAGCCGGGAGATCTCACGCCTGCTTGGCGGCGAGATCCGCGTCGCCTCCAGCGTCGGGGACGGGTCGAGCTTCACGCTCGTCCTGCCGCTCGCCCACCGCACCGGCACCGACGGCGCCCAGCTCGAGCCGCCGGCCGAGCCGCCGCTGGCCGCGCCCGCAGAGGCGACGTCGGAGTCTGCATCGCTGCTGCCCTACGACGGCGTCGAGGACGACCGCGGCGCGATCGTCGCCGGCGACCGCGTGCTGCTCGTCATCGCTCACAACGCCGGCCACGCCCAGGGCGCGCTGGCGGTGGCGCGCGAGCACGGCTTCAAGGGCCTGGTCGCGCGGCGCACGCCGCTTGGGCTCGCGCTGGCCCGTGAGTACCGGCCCGACGCCGTCCTGGTCTTTGCCGGCGACGGCCGCGGTGAGCGGCTGCTCGGCCAGCTCAAGTCCCACCCCGAGACGCGCCATCGCCCGGTGGTCGTGGCCGGCCCGGCGGGTGGGCGGCTGGCGGCGCTGCGCGCGGGCGCCGCGGCCTACGTCGACGAGGCGGAATCGCGAGAGAGCGGCGCGGGTGGGGGTGCGGCTGCGCTGGCCGCCCTCGATGCGCTCGAGCGCCTGAGCACGCGCCGCGTCAAGCGGCTGGCGATCGTCCAGGAGGGCGACGGTCTCGATGTCGACACGCTGGAGCTGCTCGGCGCCGGCGACGACGTCGATGTGACGGTCCTCGCTCCCGACGGCGCTGTCGAGCAGCTGCACACCGGTGGGATCGACTGCGCGGCGCTCGTCATCCGCCCGGGCGCCAAGTGGCCGCTGGACATCTTGCTGACGCTCGAGGCTGAAGGTCTGCGGCCCGAGCTGCCGATCGTCCTGCATGTGCCCGACGCGCTCGCGCCCGAGGAGCGCGTCGCGCTCGAGGCGGCCGCCTCACCCCTGGTGGTCGCCAACGCGGCGTCGGCCGACCGCCTCATCGACGAGACCGCGCTCTACCTGCACCGGCTGGAGACCCAGCTGCCGCAGCCGACGCGCAAGCTGCTGGCCAAGCTGCGCACCGCCGACCAGGTCTTCCACGGCAAGCGCGTGCTGATCGTCGACGACGACATTCGCAATGTGTTTGCCTTGGCCAGCGCGCTGGAGACGCGGGGCATGAAGGTGGCCTTCGCCGAGAACGGCCGCGAGGGCATCGAGCGGCTGCGCGAGCAGCCCGACACCGACCTGGTGTTGTTGGACGTGATGATGCCCGAGATGGATGGCTATGAGACGGCGCGGGCGATCCGGGCGATGCCGCGCTTCGACGCGCTGCCGATCATCCAGCTGACCGCGAAGGCGATGAAGGGCGACCGCGACAAGTCGATCAGCGCCGGGGCCAGCGACTACGTCACCAAGCCGGTTGACGTCGAGCAGTTGTTGTCGCTCATGCGCGTCTGGTTGCATCGCTGATGGTGGAGGTCGAGCCTGCACGGATCCTGCTCGTCGACGACCGGCGCGAGAACCGCATCGCGCTGCAGGCCGTCCTGGAGCCGTTGGCGGTCGACGTCGTCGAGGCCGAGTCCGGCGAGCAGGCGCTCCGGGAGGTGCTGATCCAGGACTTCGCGGTGATCCTGCTCGACGTCCAGATGCCGGGCATGGACGGCATCGAGACGGCGGAGATGATCAAGGCGCGCGAGCGCAGCCGCGACGTTCCCATCATCTTCCTGACCGCGGCCGAGAGCGACCTCGCCGAGGTCTTCGCCGGCTACGAGGCGGGCGCGGTCGACTACCTCCTCAAGCCGTTCGATCCGCTGGTGCTGCGCTCCAAGGTGAAGGTCTTCGCCGACCTCGACCGTCACCGCCGGCAGCTGCGCCGCAGCGACGAGCTCGTGCGCAACGCGTTCGCGGCGGCGCCGAGTGGGATGGCGCTGTGCGACCTCGACGGGCTCGCGTTGCAGGTCAACCCGGCGCTCGAGCGCCTCAGCGGCCGGCCCACGGCGCTCCTGGAGCGCGCGCCGATCCACGACGTCTTGCACGAGCGCGACCGGCCCGCGCTGGTCGAGCGGCTGGCGGCGGCGGCCACGCTGGGCGACGGCGGCGAGCCGTGGTCGGCGCACGTCGTCGGCGCCGACGGCACGCCGTGCCCGGTGACGATCAGCGTCGTCGCGGTGCGCGACGTGCACGGCTCCTCACAGCAGTTGTTGGTGCAGATGGCCGACGAGCGCGACCGGCGGATCGCCGCGACCCTGCAGCGCGCGCTGCTGCCCGAGCAGCTGCCAAGCGTCGTCGGCGTCTCGCTCGCCGCGCACATCGCTCCCGGCGCGGGTGGCACGCGGGTCGGGGGCGATTGGTATGACGCGATCGCGCTGCCTGGTGGGCGGCTCGGCATTGTTGTCGGAGATGTCGCCGGCCATGGCGTCGACGCCGCCGCGCGGATGGGAGAGCTGCGCTCGGTCGCGCGCGCCTACGCGCTGGAGGGCCACGGGACGGTCGCGCTGGTCGAGCGCATGAACGGCTACCACGCCGCGCTGGGCGCCGACCTCATGACCACCATGGTGTTCGCGATCCTGGAGATCGACTCGGGAACGCTGCGCTTTGTCAACGCCGGCCACCCGCCGCCGCTGATCGTGGAGGAGGACGGCACGACGCGGATCATCGAGGGCGCCGGGCCGCCGCTGGGCGTCATGGACACCTGGCGCTACGAGGAGCGCGTGGCGACGCTCGCGCCGGAGATGACCGCGATCCTCTACACCGACGGGCTGGTCGAGCGTCGCGGTGAGCGGTTGGACACGGGCCTTGGCCGCCTGCGCGATGCGGTCGCCGCAGGCGGCAGTCCCGAGGAGATGGTCGCTGCGGCCCTGGAGGCCACCGACGCCGAGGCGGCCGACGACGACGTGACGCTCGTCGTCGTGCGCGGTGAGGCGCGGCTCGGCCGCGTTGCGCGCCTCAGGCTCTCGCCAGATCCTGACGCGCTCGTCTCCCTGCGGCGGCTGACGGCGCGCTGGCTGCGCGAGGCCGGCGCCGAGGCTGACGAGACGCACGACCTCGTGATGGCCGCCAACGAGGCGTGGCAGAACGCGCTGGAGCACGGCACCCAGTTCGCGCGCGCGACGGTCGGCGTCGACCTCGAGGTCGACGCGCACCACGAGGTGACGATCACCGTGCGGGACCCGGGCCCGCCCTCACGCCTCTCACGCCCGGCCTCGGATCCCGACCGCGGCCGCGGCGTCGAGCTCATGCGCGCGCTGGCCGATGAGGTCACGCTGGAGCTCGCACCGCACGGCTCGACGGTCCGGCTGCGGCGCGCGCTGCGAGTCGGGCATGGCCCAGCCGCGGGGGGTGAGCAAGACGGCGTCCTACACTCAAGTTTCGAGGGTGTCGAGTGAAAGGGGTTCCCTTGCCCCATATGCGTCTGTCTGGCTCCTCCTCTACGGAGGGTGTGGAGCTGCGTCGAACAAGGGAGGGGAAGGGTGATGGTGTGCTCGCGACGCGTGCCTTCGCCGCGGGGGACACGGTCATGGTCGGGTTCCTGGTGGGGCCGCTGACGGGCAACGACTCGCATGCCACGCAGGTCGGGCCGGCGCGGTGGGCGCGGCATGGCGGGCTCGGGCCGATGGTCAACCACTCGTGCGAGCCGAACTGCGGCGTGCGGCTCAACGCGGGGGAGGCGTTCGACTTCGTCGCGCGGTGGCCGATCGCCGCCGGCGACGAGCTGACGTTTGACTACGCGATGCGGAACTTCACGATCGACCACTTCCCAACGGTGTGCCTCTGCGGCGCCGAGTGGTGCCGGACGTCGGTGACGGGGTGGAAGGACCTGCCGGCATCGCGCAAGGCTGCCTATGGCGACCTCGTCGCCCCGTATCTGCGCGCGATGGACGCCGTCGCCGTCGGCTAGAGCCCGACCGGGTGGCGCACGGTGAAGCCCGCGTAGGAGCGGGCGTTCGCCGGCTGCCAGCGGGTGCCGGTGTTCTGGCGGCCGCTGGTGTCGAAGCGCAGGCCCGCGACGACCATGAAGGTGTGGCCGGCGTTGGCGAAGATCGTCACCCACTTGCCCGGACCGGGCTTGCCGAAGCCCATCAGCGTGCCGGAGGTCTCGGGGCCCTTGAGGTAGCCGGCGGCGGCCAGCGCGTAGGAGACCGAGCCCGAGCAGTCGTAGGCGGAGTCGGTCCAGATCTCGCCGGCGACGCGGCCGTGGCCGCCGCCGTAGACGTAGGGCTTGTGCGCGACGTCGTTGGCCGCGTGCATCAGCGCGACGAGCTTGCGCGGCGCTGTGTCGGGGATGATGGCCAGCCCGCTGGAGTCGATCGCGGCCTGGTCGAGGTTGGCACCGCCCTTGCCACCGTAGGCCTCGCGGAGGTCGGCGGCGACTTGCGCGTCGGTGGGCGCGCTGCCGGCGGGCGTCTTGGCGTTGGGCTTGGCTACCGCTGCGGGATGGGTGGCGGGTATCGCCGTGGCTCGCACGCGGCCTGCCGGATCCGGCGGCGGCAGGTACGGCGCGCCCACCCTCCAGGCCTGGACCTCGCCGCTCGACGTGCTGCCGCCGCACGCGCTGAGCAGCGCGGCGCAGAGGAGCAGGCAGGGGAGGGCGAGGCGGCGGAGCATCCAGCCGGAAGTATCGGCATCTGGACGCGTTAACTCCAAGGGGTACCGTTCCGCGCCATGTTGCGCGCACTCGTCCTGTCTGCCACCGCGCTCTGCGCCGTCTCCGGCGTAGCCATCGCTGCCACCTCGCTTGGGACGCCTGGACCGGGCACAAGGGTGGCGGGTTGCCCCGTCCTGCCGGCCGCCGATGCGTTCAACCGCGACATCTCCACGGCGCCGGTCGACGCCCACTCCGACGCCTACGTGCGCTCGATCGGCCTCGACGCCCGCCTCCATCCGGACTTCGCCTCCAAGACCTACGGGATCCCGTTCAAGGTGGTGGCCAAGTCCCAGAAGCGCGTGCCGATCCACTTCACCGACTACGGGGATGAAAGCGACAAGGGCCCCTACCCGATCCCGGCCTCAGCGCCGGTCGAGGGCGGCTCGGACCGTCATGTCATCGTCCTTCAGCGCGGCACGTGCATGTTGTATGAGTTGTTCGGGGCGCAGAGACTGTCCCCACCCGCCCGTGGCTGGAACGCCGCCTCGGGCGCGAAGTTCGACCTGCGCTCCGGCAAGCCGCGCCCGAAGGGCTGGACCTCGGCCGACGCCGCGGGCCTGCCGATCTTCCCGGGCCTCGCGCGCGCCGACGAGGTCGTCGGCGCCAAGTCCATCACCCACGCGCTGCGCGTCACCGTGCCGCGCACGCAGAAGGCCTACGTGTCGCCCGCGCGGCATCTCGCCTCTAGCGACACCGACCCCGATCTGCCGCCGATGGGCCTGCGCTTGCGCCTCAAGGCGTCCTTCGACCTCACGCCCTTTCACGGCCAGGCGCTGGTCATCTTGAAGGCCTTGAAGCGCTACGGGATGATCGTCGCCGACAACGGCTCGCCGTGGTACATCACCGGTGCGCCGGACCGTCGCTGGAACGACGACAACCTGCACACGCTTGGCCAAGTTCCCGGATCGGCGTTCGAAGCTGTGCAAAGCGGCCCATTGGTCCGCGGCTAGGCCAGATCGACCGTGCGGTGAGCTAGCTTGGCTGGCCGTGGGAGGCTTCAACGAGGCACATGTGCGTCGTGTGATGTGGCGCGCCGGCTTCGGCGCGACCGAGCACGAGGCCGCCAAGTGGGCGCATCGTGGCCGTGGCGAGACGCTGCGCTGGCTGCTGTCGCCCAACGGGCGCGAGGCGCCACTGCTGCCCGGCCCCAAGCCCATGGCCTTGGACCCGGCCAACGAGTACGGCCACGACGTCCTCTGGTGGATGGACCGCATGGTCCGCACCACGCGGCCGCTGGAAGAGAAGATGGTGCTCTTCTGGCACAACCACTTCGCCACGCGCGACCAGGACACGCCGTTGATGCTGCGCCAGAACGCGGTCTTTCGCCGCGGCGCGCTCGGCTCGTTCCCGGCGCTGCTGAGCAACGTGATGGAGGACCCCGCGATGGGGTCGTTCCTCAACCTGATCGGCTCCTACAAGGACGAGCCCAACGAGAACTTCGCGCGCGAGCTGATGGAGCTCTTCACGCTTGGCGAGGGCAACGGCTACACCGAGTCCGACGTCCGCGAGGCCGCCCGCGCGCTGACCGGCTACGTCGAGGGCAAGCGTGCCGGCGGCGTCCTGCTGACCACGCGCTTTGAGCCCAAGAACCACGACGGCGGCACCAAGCGGATCTTCGGCCACAAGGGGCGCTTCGGCCCGCACGACGTGCTCCGGCTGGTGGTCTCCAATCATCACCATCCTGAGTTTTTGGTTCGCAAGCTGTGGTCCTACTTCGTCGACGAGCCGCTGGACAAGAGCACCCGGCTGCGCCTGCAGCGCGTCTACACCGGCTCACAGCATCACCTCAAGCCGGTCGTCGCCGAGATCCTCGACCATCCCAAGGTGTATGCCAACTTTGACGGCCCGTCGATGGTCAAGGCACCGGTCGTCGCGATCGCCGGCATGCTGCGCGCGACGCGGCTCGGGGTAAAGGTCGACGACTGGACCTGGGTCACCTCCGGCATGGGCCAGACGCTCTTCTCGCCCCCCTCGGTGGCCGGCTGGGAGTGGGGCCCGGCGTGGATGTCGTCCAACGGCATGCGGATGCGCTTCGTCGCCGCCAACGTCGCGCTGTCGCAGCCGGGCCTGAAGGTCGAGGACGGCGACACGCCGGTCGACCTCAAACCGGCCGAGCAGCTTTCCCGCGCGATGGCCGCGCTCGGCCACCCGTGGGCGAGCGCGCGCACGCGCAAGGGCCTGCTCGCGCTCGCCAAGGGCTACGACGCCATGGCCGGCCAGAAGTGGCAGCGCCAGGTCGCCGCCGACATGACCCAGCGCGCGATGCGCCACCTCCTGCTCTCCGCCCCCGACGCCCAGGTGCATTAACTCGATGCCTCGCTTCCGCGCGCACGCCGCCTGTCAGGACTTCCATCGCGCCAGCGAGGCCGCGCGACGCGACGTGCTGACGCGCCGCCAGATGCTCAAGTGGGGCATCGGCGCGGGCGTCACGGTCTACGCGGCCAACATGCTGCCGACGGCGCACCTGCTCGATGCCGCGGCGGCCGAAGCTGCCGCCGCGCCCGACGCGCCGATCCTCGTCTCGGTCTTCCTTCCCGGTGGTCTGGACCTGCTCGACACGCTGATGCCGCTCGACCAGGAGGGCGCGCTGCGCGACCTGCGCAGCGGCGTCTCGCCCGCGGCGCCGCTGGCGCTGGCGGGCACCTCGCTGGGGCTGCATCCGTCGCTGTCGCGCGGCCCGGGCGGCGGCCTCAAGGGGCTCTTCGATCGCGGGCAGATCGGCTTCCTGCCAGGCATCGACTACGCCAACCCCAACCTGTCGCACTTCGCCTCGCGCGCGTTCTGGGAGACGGGCATGGTCTCCCAGCAGTCGGTGTCGGGCTGGCTCGGCCGCTGGCTGGATCGCCACGGCAGCGCCGACAACCCGCTGCAGGGGCTGAGCGCCGGCTACGGCCTCTCCCCGACGCTGCGCGCGGTCAACGCGCCGGTCGCCTCGATCTCCGATCCGGGCGACGCGGAGCTGTCGATGTGGAGCGTGTGGGGCGACTGGGGGACCGCGGCGGTCGACGCCTACGCGGCGCTCTCGCGGTCGGGGCGGGCGGGGCCGACATCTGCGGGGCCGGCCTCGGCTGCGCGCGCCGCGCGCCTGGCCCACTCGGTCTCGGCACAGCTCGCACCGTTTCGCAAGAAGGACGACACGTCTCCCGACCCGCTCGCGGGGCCCGTGACCTACCCGGAGAACAACGACACCGCCGATCGACTGAAGGTCCTCGCCGGGCTGATCGCCCAGCCGCTCGGGATCCGGATGGCGACCGTCGACGCCGACGGCGAGTTCGACACCCACGAGGGCCAGGCCCAGACGCTGGACCGCGACCTCGGCGCCGTCGGCGAGGCGCTCGCCACCTTCCAGGCCGATCTCGAGGCGCGCGGCGTCGCCAATCGCGTGCTGACCTTCGTGTGGTCGGAGTTCGGCCGCCGGCCGGAGGCCAACAAGTCCGGCGGGACCGACCACGGCGCCGGCGGCGTCGCATGGGTCCAGGGTCCGCGCGCGCTGGGCGGGGTGCTGACCGAGTACCCCTCGCTGACCGACCTCGATCGTGAGAAGAACCTCAAGGTGACCGTCGACTTCCGGCGCGTCTACGGCAGCCTGCTGGGGCAGTGGATGGGCACCGACCCGGCCGAGGTCATCCCGGGCGCGGGGCAGTTCGGGCAGGTCGCGCTGGTTCGCAGCTGATGCTCGCGCAGGACGTCCCGCCCGCGGCGGTTCACAGCGCTCGCGCGCCGACCGCGATCGGCATCGGGGAGCGCGAGTTCGCCATCGCCGTCTACCGCCCGCGCGTCCATCCTGGCGCGTTGAAGTTCAACATCAAGAATCTGGGCGAAGACGTGCACGACCTTGTCATCCGGCGCAAGGGTCGGCGCGTGGCAGGCCTGACGGCGGTCGTAAAGCCGGGCAGCACGGCGACATTGCGCCTGACGCTGCGGCGGATCGGGAGCTATCAGCTGGTCTGCACGATCGCCGACCACGAGGCGCGCGGCATGCGCGCGACGCTGAAGGTCGTCCGCTGAGGGAAAGCCGATGATTGAGGGATGGCCGGAGAGGTGACCCTTCTCGTACCGCCGCACGCCGTGCCCCGCCTCCCTCATGATCTTGACCCCCACCAGCACCGACATCCTGCTCGCCTTTGCTCCCGTCCCCGACGCGGTGCGGGCCGCGCGCCACTCGCTGCGTGAGCGTGGCCTCAGCCCGGACCTCGATCACACCGTGTCGCTGCTGACCTCCGAGTTGGTCGGCAACGCCGTCCGGCACGCCGGTCCGCTGAACCCGGCTGAGCGGATCGTCTTCCACGCGCGGCTCACCGACGATCATGTCCGCGTCGAGGTGGCCGATCATGGACCGGGCTTCGACCCCGAGATCCGCCACGAGACGGCGGGCTTCGGCCTGCGGCTGGTCGACAAGCTGGCGTCGCGCTGGGGCGTGGAACGGACCGCCCGCGGGTGTCGCGTGTGGTTCGAGGTCGATCGCCGCAGCGGGCGCTTCGACCGCGACGACTGAGCGGCGCGGCAGTCCAACGTCCGCATCCGCGGTTGCGACCGCGTACAGTTTCTTCGCGTATGCCCGTCCGCCGGGACCTCCGCCCGCTGCTCATCGTCGCCGTTCTCGGCGTCGTTGTGGCGCTTGCGGCGACGATCACCGGCCTCGACACGGGTCTGTTGCTGCTGTCGCCGGCGTTGGTGCTGCTGGTCCCGCTGCTGGCCGGCCGCTACGTCGGCGCCGACACGCTGGAGCGGCTCGCCGCCCGGCGCTCGCGGCCGCATCGCCGCGTGCGCCCGGCCTCCGCGCCGCGGCCGCGCCCGCGGCCCCGCGCCACGCTGGTGCGCGGCGGCCGCCTCCTCGCGGCCGCGCTCGCCGAGCGCGGGCCGCCGCTCACGGTCACCTGATCCATCGCTGATCGCTCCTGCGATCGCTGATCGACCCTGTGCGCCGATGCCGGCGCGCGGGCTGACCGTTGTCGAGCCATACCAAGGACATTAAGAACATGAAGCGCATTACCTTTGCCTCCGTGGCCACACTGGCCACCGTTGCCGCACCCGCCGTCGCCGAGGCCCACGTCACCGTGCAGCCCAAGATGGCGGCTGCCGGCTCCTACGTGGTGGAGGACGTTCGCGTCCCCAACGAGACCGACGACGCGGTCACCACCAAGGTCGCCGTCCAGTTCCCCGCGGGCTTTGCCGAGGCCTCCTACCAGACGGTCCCGGGCTGGTCGGTGAAGGTCGTCAAGGAGCAGCTGGCAACGCCGGTCAAGACCGACGACGGCGAGGTCACCGAGGGCGTCAAGACCATCACCTGGACGGCGGCGTCTAAGGCCGACGGCATCGCGCCGGGGCAGTTCCAGGACTTCCCGCTCTCGGTGCAGATTCCCGGCAAGGCCGGTGACACGTTGACCTTCAAGGCGCTGCAGACCTACAGCGACGGGACGATCGCCCGCTGGATCGGCGCGCCCGATGCCGACAAGCCCGCACCGCAGGTGCAGGTCACGGCAGCGGCTGCCGACCACGCTGCGGCGGCGCCGGCAGCCGGGGGCGACACGGCGACGACCGAGAACACCTCGGCGCCTGTCACAGCCGTCAGCAGCACCGACGACTCCGACTCCGACACCCTCGCGATCATCGCGTTGATCGTCGGCGCGCTCGGCCTCTTGGCCGGTGGCGCCGGCCTCACGTCCGCGCGCCGACGCGCGTAGCTCACCGCACCCGCGCCGCGGCGTTTTCACCGTCGCGGCGCGGGGTCCCCTCTCCCTACCCTTTGGACTGACCCCACCATGTCCCAGCAGAACACCCCCACCAAGCGCGAGCGTCGCGACGCTGCGCGCGCACAGCGCCTCGAGCACGAGCAGGCCGCGGCGGGCGTCGCCGCGCGGCGCAAGCGCCTCACCCAACTCGGCGCGCTGCTCGCCGCCGCGGTCGTCATCGTGATCGTGGCGATCGCCGTCTCCTCCGGCGGTTCGTCCAAGAAGTCCTCCGGCGCCGGTGCCGGCGGCGCGCTGCAAGGCGTCGCGGCGACCAAGAGCCTCATCGGCGGCATCCCGCAGCAGGGCATCACGCTCGGCAACGCGAACGCGCCGGTGACGATCGTCGAGTTCGCCGATCCCCAGTGTCCGTTCTGCAAGGAGTACACCTTGAACGAGATGCCGGCGGTGGTGCAGAAGTACGTGCGCACCGGCAAGGCCAAGATGGAGCTGCGCCTGCTGACCTTCATCGGGCCCGACTCGGTGACGGCGGCCGGCGTGCTCAGCGCCGCCGGGCAGCAGAACAAGCTCTGGAACAGCGCCGACCTGCTCTACCGCAACCAGGGCGAGGAGAACTCGGGCTACGTGACCGACGCCTTCCTCACCAAGGTGCTCACCGGTGCCGGCGCGGATGCCGCCAAGGCGATTGCGGGCGCTGGTTCCTCGGCGGTCAGCCAGGAGATCGCCGCCGCCAAGACGCTGTCTGACCGCTATGGCGTGACGGGGACGCCGACGATCCTCGTCGGCCCCACGGGCGGCCAGCTCAAGACCGACGGCGAGGGTCAGCCGACCGCCGCCGGGGTTGGCAAGCTGGTCGACGCGGCGCTCGCCGCCAAG
Organism: Baekduia sp.; assembly: GCF_035996765.1. Taxonomy (NCBI): domain Bacteria; kingdom Bacillati; phylum Actinomycetota; class Thermoleophilia; order Solirubrobacterales; family Baekduiaceae; genus Baekduia; species Baekduia sp. Next base: position 9,766 of record NZ_DASYJG010000015.1, on the reverse strand, counting down.
GGCGGTCGGTGAGCGACCGCGCGCTGCGCACCGCCGGGCTCGTCCTGGCGGTGCTGGGGATCGGGATCGCCGGCTACCTGGTGTACGTGCACTACGCCGACATCGATCCGGTCTGCAACATCGCGCACGGCTGCCACAAGGTGCAGACCTCCGACTACGCGAAGCTCGCTGGCATTCCGGTGGCGCTGCTGGGCCTGCTCGGCTACATCGCGCTGCTCGGCGCGCTGCTCGCGCCCCAGGGCGAGACCGCGCGGATGGTCGCGGCGCTGGTCGCGCTGGTCGGTTTCGGGTTCTCGCTGTACCTGACCTACCGCGAGCTCTTCACCATCGACGCGATCTGCCAGTGGTGCGTCGGGAGCGCGATCCTGATGACGGGGCTGGCGATCGTCTGCACGCTCCGGCTGCTGCGCGAGCCGGCGGCGGTCGCCATGCCGGTCGCTGACGGTCCGGCAGACTGACATCCCGCGGCACATCCGGCATGACAGGCTTGGAGGTCGCATGAGCCGCCGTCTGACCCTGTTCTCCGTCCTGGTGGGCGCCGCCGCGGCGATCGTCCTCGCGGCGGTCCTCGTCTCCAGCAACGGGTCGAATCCGACCGCGCCGCGCGCGCCGTCGGTCCGCGATGTCACGTCCATTCTGCGTGGGATTCCGCAGAACCGACTCACGCTCGGCAATCCCAAGGCGCCGGTCCTGCTCGTCGAGTTCGCCGACTTGCAGTGCCCGTACTGCCGCCAGTTCGCCGCCGAGTCGTGGCCGGACATCGTCGCGCGCTACATCCGCACGGGCAAGGTCAAGATGGAGCTGCGGCTGACCGCGATCCTCGGCGAGGACTCCGCGAAGGCCAACAAGGCGGTGATGGCCGCCGGTCTTCAGAACCGGATGTGGGACGCGTCGATGCGCTTCTACGACGTCCAGGGCCAGGAGAACAGCGGCTACGTGACCGACCGCTTCCTGCGTGGCGTGCTCGGCGGCGTCCACGGCCTCGACCTCTCGCGGGCCATGAAAGCGCGGACTTCGGCAGCGGTCCGCGACGAGCTCGGGGCGGTCTACAGCCTGCAGCGCCGGTACGCGGTCAGCTCGACGCCGACGCTCATGATCGGGACCGACGACACGGATCTGACGCCGGTCGCGCCGGGCGTCGTCTCGGCCGAGGACCTGGCCAAGGCGATCAACGCGACGCTGCTCAAGACGGTCTGACATGCGGCTTGCGGCGGCTACGTAGGGTGCTACCCTACGTAGCGTGCTGAAGAAGACCAGCATCTACCTCGACGAGGAGCTCGACCACGGGCTTGCGCGGAAGGCGGCCGAAGAGGGCGTCACGAAGGCGGAGTTGATCCGCCGGAGCCTGGAGGGCGTAGTGGCCAAGCCGCGGCGCCCGAAGGCCAAGGGCATCGGGATGATCAAGGGTCCCGTGCCGCATGACCTCGCCGAGAACGCGGAGAGGTACATGGATGGTATGGGCGAGAGTTGAGCGTCGTCCTCGACACGAACTTCCTCGTCGCGCTGTTCGTCGAACAGAGCTCGCGACATGCCGAAGCGATGGATTGGTACGTCGAGACCGACGAGGATCTCATCACGACGCCGCTCGCGCTCAACGAGATGGACTACCTCGTCACAAAGTACGGTGGCGAGCCGGCGGCGCGCGTCCTCTGGGACAACTTCGACGATGGCGCCTTCGGTCTTCGCTGGTGGGCTGAAGGCCTGCACGAAACGATCCGCATCGCCCGCCGGCATCCCTTCCTCGGACTCACCGATGCCTCCTTGGCCGCCCTCGCCGGCATCTTGCGCACCAACCGCATCGCCACCTTCGACCAGCACTTCCGCTCCGTCTTGACCCCCGACGGGGAGCCCTTCGTGGTGCTTCCCGACGATCGCTGAAAGGACCACGACCCCATGGCTCCCCACAACCACCCCAACTCGTTCGACGCCCGCGGCACGCTGAAGGTCGGCGACCGTGAGCTGACGATCTTCCGTCTGAACGCGCTGCAGTCGAAGTTCGACGTCGCGCGGCTGCCGTTCAGCCTCAAGATCCTGCTCGAGAACCTCCTGCGCACCGAGGGCAACGGCGCGGTCGACGCGGCTGACATCGAGGCGCTCGCCACGTGGGACGCCAAGGCCGAGCCCTCCAAGGAGATCGCCTTCACGCCCGCGCGCGTGGTCATGCAGGACTTCACCGGCGTGCCCGCCGTCGTCGACCTCGCCGCGATGCGCGACGCGATGGCCGACCTCGGCGGCGACCCCGCCAAGATCGAGCCGCTCGTCCCCGCCGAGCTGGTCATCGACCACTCGGTGCAGGTCGACGAGTTCGGCACCCGCACCGCGTTCGCGTTCAACGCCGAGCGCGAGTTCGAGCGCAACCAGGAGCGCTACGAGTTCCTCAAGTGGGGCCAGGACGCGTTCGAGACCTTCAAGGTCGTCCCGCCGGACACCGGCATCGTCCACCAGGTCAACTTGGAGTACTTGGCGCGCACGGTCTTCGTCGACGACAAGTCGAACACCGCCTATCCCGACACGCTCGTCGGCACCGACTCGCACACCACGATGATCAACGGCCTGGGCGTCCTGGGCTGGGGCGTCGGCGGCATCGAGGCCGAGGCCGCGATGCTCGGCCAGCCGATGTCGATGCTGATCCCGCAGGTCATCGGCTTCAAGCTCGGCGGCGAGCTGCCCGAGGGCGCGACCGCCACCGACCTCGTGCTGACCGTCACCGAGATCCTGCGCAAGAAGGGCGTCGTCGGCAAGTTCGTGGAGTTCTTCGGCCCGGGCGTCACGGCGCTGCCGCTGGCCGACCGCGCGACGATCGGCAACATGAGCCCGGAGTTCGGCTCGACCTGCGCGATCTTCCCGATCGACGCCGAGACGCTGCGCTACATGGCGTTCAGCGGTCGGCCGAAGGAACTCATCGACCTGGTCGAGGCCTATGCCAAGGAGCAGGGCCTCTGGCACGACGAGCAGGCCGAGGAGCCGACGTTCACCGACGTCGTCGAGCTCGACCTCTCGACGGTCGAGCCGTCGCTGGCCGGCCCGAAGCGCCCGCAGGACCGCATCGCGCTCAGCGGTGCGAAGGAGGGCTTCCGCGCCTCGCTGGCCGAGCTGCTCGGCGAGGACGAGGCGGCCGACCTCGGCCACGGCCACGACGAGGCGATCGCCGAGTCGTTCCCCGCTTCGGACCCGCCGGCCAACGGCGCGCCCGGCCACTCGCCCGATCCCCACGACGCCGACGACGCGCCCGCGGGCGCCGTGGCGGCGGGCACCGTGATCGCGGAGCGCTCGGCGACCGCCGTCCACACGGCGCTCGACGGCGAGGAGTTCGACCTCGACCACGGCCACGTCGTGATCGCTGCGATCACCTCCTGCACCAACACCTCCAACCCGTCGGTGATGCTCGCCGCGGGCCTGCTGGCCCGCAACGCGGTCGCCCGCGGGCTGACGCGCGCGCCGTGGGTCAAGACGTCGCTGGCGCCGGGCTCCAAGGTCGTCACCGAGTACTACGAGCGCGCCGGGCTGACCGGTGACCTCGAGGCGCTGGGCTTCAACCTGGTGGGCTACGGCTGCACGACCTGCATCGGCAACTCGGGCCCGCTGCCGGACGAGATCAGCGCCGCCGTCCAGCAGGGCGACCTCGCGGTCACCTCGGTGCTGTCGGGCAACCGCAACTTCGAGGGGCGCATCAACCCCGACGTCAAGATGAACTACTTGGCCTCGCCGCCGTTGGTGGTGGCTTACGCGATCGCCGGGACCATGGACATCGACTTGATCGGAGAGCCGCTGGGCCGCGACGCCGGCGGCGCCGAGGTCTACCTGAAGGACATCTGGCCCTCGACGGCCGAGGTCGCGCGCACGGTGGAGGAGGCGGTGCAGTCCGACATGTTCCGCTCCTCCTACGGCCAGGTCTTCGACGGCGACGCCAACTGGCAGGGGCTCGAGGTCCCGACCGGCGACCGCTACGCCTGGAGCGAGGACTCCACCTACATCGCCAAGGCGCCGTACTTCGAGGGCATGGAGGCCGACCCGTCGCCGGTGCAGGACATCGTCGACGCGCGGGTGCTGGCCAAGTTGGGGGACTCGGTCACGACCGACCACATCTCGCCCGCGGGCGCGATCAAGAAGGACGGCCCGGCCGGCGCGTACCTCCAGGGGCGCGGCGTCGAGCCCAAGGACTTCAACTCCTATGGGTCGCGGCGCGGCAACCACGAGGTGATGATCCGCGGGACGTTCGCGAACATCCGCCTGCGGAACCAGCTCGCGCCGGGCACCGAGGGTGGGGTGACCCGCCACCTGCCGGACGGCGAGCAGACCCCGATCTTCGAGGCCAGCGAGCAGTACCTCGCCGACGGCATCCCGCTCGTCGTCCTCGGCGGCGCCGAGTACGGCTCGGGCTCCTCGCGCGACTGGGCGGCCAAGGGCACCAACCTGCTCGGCGTCCGCGCCGTCATCGCGGTCTCCTTCGAGCGCATCCACCGCTCCAACCTGGTGGGGATGGGCGTGCTGCCGCTGCAGTTCCCCGAGGGTGAGACCGCCGACTCACTCGGCCTGACCGGCGAGGAGCAGCTCACGATCACCGGCTTCGCCGAGCCGCTGAACGCCGGCGACCTGCCGCGCGAGGTCGACGTGCAGGCCGGCGACATCTCCTTCAAGGCTCGCGTCCGCATCGACACGCCCAAGGAGGCCGACTACTTCCGCCACGGCGGCATCCTGCGCTACGTGCTGCGCCAGCTGCTGGCCGACGCGGCGTAGGAGCACATGGGCGGCGGCCCGGCTCGGGCTGCCGCCTCAGGCCACGGCGCTCGCGGAGGCCGCGGACCCGCCCGCCCGCCGCCCCGCCACGCGGATGGCGTCGAAGAGGGCGCCGACGTCGATGGCCTTGTCGACGATTCCCGACGCTCCGGCCTCTAACGCCGAGCGTTGCGTGGCGCTGTTCGGGTCGGCGGTGTAGAGCAGGACCGACGGCGGGTCGGGCTCGGCGCGCAGCGCGCGGCAGAGCTCGATGCCGTCCTCTTCGCCCAGGCGATGGTCGAGGACGACGACGTCCGGGCGCGTGCGGCGCAGCAGGACCCACATCCGCTCGCCGTCCTCCGCGCCGCCCACGCAGCGAAAGCCGGGCTCGGCACGGAGCACGGCTTCAAGCCCTGCACGGAGGACGGGGTGGTCGTCGACGACAAGTACGCGGATCATGGGGAGGGGCCAAGCACTCTGATCGAGGCGGCAGCCCGTGTCGGTACGGGTTCCCGCACCATCTGCAACGGCGAAACGCGCCGGAGGTTACGGCCGTGCGCAAGCGATCGCGTCACCTCCATGAGCCCACACAGCCCGTCGAGGGACGACTGATGGCCGCAGAGCGACCGCGAATCGTCCCTCGACGCCGCCAGGGCGCGCGATAGCCTGCCGCGGATGGCCCTCCCCGACGTCCTGCGCAGCCTGCTCACCGCCACCGGCCCGTCGGGCTATGAGACCGCGCCGGCCAAGGCCTTCGCCGCCGCCTGCGCGCCGTTTGCCGAGGTCCACACCGACGTCATGGGCACCGTGACGGCCCGCGTCAGCGGCACCGGCGAAGGCCCGACCGTCGCCGTTGTCGGCCACATCGACGAGATCGGCCTGATCGTCACCCACATCGACGACAAGGGTTACCTCGCCGTCATCGGCGTCGGCGGCTGGGACCCGGGCATCCTCGTCGGCCAGCGCGTCGAGGTCAGCACGCGCGACGGCGTCATCCCCGGTGTCGTCGGCAAGAAGCCGATCCACCTCCTCAAGCCCGAGGAGCGCAAGACCGCGGCCGAGATGAAGGACCTGCACATCGACATCGGCGCCAAGGACGGCGACGAGGCCAAGAAGCTGGTGCGCATCGGCGACGTCGCGGTCATCGCCGGCGATCCCGTCGAGCTGCCCAACGACCGCGTCATCGCCCGCGCCATGGACAACCGCCTTGGCTGCTTTGTCGCCTACGAGGCCGCGCGCCTGGTCGCCGAGGCCGGCGTCGCCGCCGGCGATGTCGTCGCGGTCGCCGCCGTCCAGGAGGAGATCACCTTCGCCGGCGCGCGCACGTTCGCGCACGCGGTGCGCCCCGACGTCGCGATCGTCGTCGACGTGACCCACGCGACCGACGCACCCGGCGTCGACGAGCGCGAGAACGGCAGCCACCCGCTCGGCTCGGGGCCGGTGATCGAGCGCGGCTCGATCATCCACCCGCAGATCTCCGACCTGCTGCTGGAGACCGCCGAGGCACAGGAGATCCCGCACACGCTCTCGGCCTCGGCGCGCTTCACGGGCACCGATGCCGACGCGATCCACATCAGCCGCTCAGGCATCCCGACCGGCCTGATCAGTCTGCCGCTGCGCTACATGCACTCCCCGGTCGAGCTCGTGCAGCTCGACGACGTGCTCAACGCCGCCAAGCTCGTCGCGGCGTTTGCCCACGGCCTGGCGGCAGGGACCTCCTTCGAGCGCTAGCCCTTGTTGTTGCTCTTCGACATCGACGGCACGCTGCTGCTCAAGGCGTCGCGTGAGCACGCCGAGTCGATCCACGCCGCCCTGCGCCGGATCCACGAGCTCGAGGAGATCCCGGCCGGCAAGGTCGAGGCCGCCGGCCGCACCGACGACGCGATCGCCCGCTCGATCCTGACGCTGGCCGGCGTACCGGCCGAGCGCATCGACGACCGTGCGCGCGACGTCCGCGCCATGGCCTGCGCCGACTACGCCCACCGCTGTCCCGACGACCTGTCGGCGCACCTGGCGCCCGGCGTGCCGGAGGTGCTCGACCTGCTTGCCGCGCGCGACGACGTCGACCTCGCGCTGCTGACCGGCAACCTCGAGTGCGTCGCGCGCGTCAAGGTCGACCGCGCCGGCATCGGCCATCACTTCGCGCGCGGCCAGGGCGCCTTCGGCTCGGACTCCGAGGACCGCAGCGACCTGCCGGAGATCGCGCGCGCCCGCCATGCCGTCGACGGTCAGCCGTATCCGAGAGAGCAGACCGTCGTCATCGGCGACACGCCCCGCGACATCGCCTGCGCGCGCGCCGACGGCGTCCACGTCATCGCGGTCGCGACGGGCCCGTTTCGCCCGTCTGACCTCTCCGGCGCCGACGTCGTGATCGACATGGCCCGCGAGATCCCCGCCGCGCTGGCGCGGATCCCCGGGCTTGTCCCCTAACTAGGTCCGCGTCAGCTTCTTGTAGGTGATGCGATGCGGCCGGTCGGCCTCGTCGCCGAGCGTGTCGTGGCGCCACTGCTCGTAGGCCTCGAAGTTGCCCTCGAACCACGTCACCTTCGAGTCGCCCTCGAACGCGAGCACGTGCGTGGCGACGCGATCCAGGAACCAGCGATCGTGGGAGATGACCACCGCGCAGCCGGCGTAGTTGAGCAGCGCCTCTTCGAGCGCGCGCAGCGTGTCGGTGTCGAGGTCGTTGGTCGGCTCGTCCAACAGCAACAGGTTGCCGCCGGTGCGCAGCAGCTTGGCCAGGTGCACGCGGTTGCGCTCACCGCCCGAGAGCATCTTGATCTTCTTCTGCTGCTCGGCCTTCTTGAAGTTGAACCCGCTCGTGTACGCGCGCGAGTTCATGACGCGCGTGCCGACCGTGATCTGCTCCAGCCCGCCGGAGATCTCCTCCCAGACCGACTTCTCGCCGTCGAGCGAGTCGCGGCTCTGGTCGACGTAGGAGATCTGCACCGTGTCGCCGATGCGCATGGTGCCCTCATCGGGCTCCTCCTGGCCGGCGATCATCTTGAAGAGCGTGGTCTTGCCCGCGCCGTTGGGGCCGATGACGCCGACGATGCCGCCGGGCGGCAGATCGAACTCGAGGTCGTCGATCAGCAGCTTGTCGCCGAAGCCCTTGCGCAGCTTGTCGGCCTGCACGACGACGTTGCCCAGGTGCGTGGCGATCGGGATGTGGATCTGGACGTCGTCGAGCTTGATGTTCTTCTCTTCGGCGACCAAGGCCTCGTAGTTGGAGACGCGCGCCTTCTGCTTGGTCTGGCGGCCCTTGGGGTTCTTGCGGACCCACTCGAGCTCGGCCTTGATCACGCGCTCCTTGGCCAGGTCGCGCCGCTCCTGCATCTCCAGGCGCTTCTCCTTCTGCTCCAGCCAGGCGGTGTAGTTGCCCTCATACGGGATGCCGCGGCCGCGGTCGAGCTCGAGGATCCAGCCGGCGACGTTGTCGAGGAAGTAGCGATCGTGGGTCACGGCCACGACGGCGCCCTTGTAGTCAGCCAGGTAGCGCTCCAGCCAGGAGACCGACTCGGCGTCGAGGTGGTTGGTCGGCTCGTCGAGCAGCAGCAGGTCAGGAGCGCTGAGCAGCAGGCGGCAGAGCGCGATGCGGCGGCGCTCACCGCCCGAGAGCTTGGTGACGTCGGCATCCGACGGCGGGCAGCGCAGCGCGTCCATCGCGTAGTCGATCGTCGTGTCGAGGTTCCAGCCGTCGACCGCGTCGATCTTGGCCTGCAGGTCGGCGAACTCGTCGGCGGTCTCGTCGGTGTAGTTGGCCGCCAGCTCGTTGAAGCGATCCATCAGCGCCTTGACCCCGGCGACGCCATCAACGACGTTCTCGCGCGCGGTCTTGGTCTCGTCGAGCTCGGGCTCCTGCTGGAGCATGCCGACGGTCGCGCCGGGGGCGAGCATCGCCTCGCCGCTGCGGAAGTCGGTGTCGATGCCGGCCATGATCTTCAGCAGCGTCGACTTGCCCGCGCCGTTGTAGCCCAGCACGCCGATCTTGGCGCCCGGGTAGAAGGCCAGCGTGAGATCGTTGAGCACCGTCTTGTCGGGCGGGTGCAGCTTCGACAGGCGGTGCATGGTGAAGATGTATTGAGAGGACACTGGCTTGCAGGATAGGACCTCTGCGCATGCCGAGCCTGTCCGAGAAGGGAGCCAAGAACCGGTAGGGCTTAGCTCGAACGGCCCTTGGCACCGGGCAGGCTGGGGTCGGTAACGTGTTGTGGTCATGCCCGGGGTGATCCTCGACATAGAGCAGCAGATGCTCCTGCTGGAGATTGAGCCGCCGTTCGAAAAGCGCGACGTGCAGCTCGCCCGTCGGCGTATGGCAAAGCGCTGGCACCCGGACATTGCGCCGAGCGGCAAGCAGTTCGAGCACGAGCGTCACTTGAAGGCGATCAACGAGGCTGCCGACCATCTCGAGCGCCTCGCGGAAACCTCGCGCGGTGGGAAAGTGTCGCGCAACGCCGTCAAGGTGAGCGCGGCTGCGGCGCGTCAGGCGCGCGAAGAGGCCGGCAGACGCGCTTATGAAACCGAGCAGCGCGCACGCGAGCATGCCGCCGACCGCGCGCGCAACGATCCCTTCGGCAGCCGGGTGCCCGATCACTCGGTGGTGCACCGCTACGCACGCTGCGTGTCCTACCCGGAGTGGGGGGTGGGGACCGTAGAAGGCATCTACTTCACGGGCGATAGCGAGCAGGATGAGGACGTGCAGCAGTGGGCGCGCGTCAAGTTCAGCCATGGCATGAGGACGGTGCCGGCTGGCAGCATGAAGTTCGTTGATTTCTCAAAGCCCGACCCAGCGGAGGAGCGCGTGGAGCGCTTCATGACGGCAGCACAGCGGGCGATGGGCGAAGGTGAGTACGTGCTCGCCGCGCAGCGGCTCGTGTACGCGCGCGATGCCGAACCGCGCAACGTGGGCGTCCTGCGGCTGATGACGCTGGCGTTTTGGCAGGCAGGCAATCTGGATGCTGCGGCGCGCTCCGTTCGCGATTGGGCACGTGTGGACGGCGAGCGTCCTGCCCCCCACCGCTTCGCCGCGCGCATCTACGAGGACATCGGGGCG